>NZ_JBIUUS010000007.1:0-265814 GCF_044742585.1 Kitasatospora sp. NPDC087861 | reverse complement strand
ACAACCCCACACCGTTCACCTGGACCAAGTCCGCCGACGAGATCCTCGAATCCCTCGCCCGATTCTGCCGACGGATCTCCGGCGCAGGACACTAGCCACAGACAAGTTGGCGGATCTGGCGGATGATCTCCTGCGACTCCTCGTTGCCGAGCGCGCGCAGCGCCTCGTCGCCCCGGTCGCTGGGCTGGAGTACCGCCTGGACGATGTCCGCGATCGGACTGCCCAGCAGGTACAGGCGCACCGGCTCCTCCTGGTACGACGGCAGCTGGCTGGGGATGTGCCCCATGCCGTGGGAGGCCAGCTCGCGACTGATCGCGTCCCGCACGTGCACGCCCAGGCGCCCGGCGCCCTTGATGCCCTTCAACTGCCACATCTGCGCCTGATGAAGGCCGTTGTCCTCGACAACGGCCTTCCGGAGCTCCTCGTAACTTTCCATTTTCAAGCCTCCTCAGGATCAACCACAGATCTTCTCTAGTCATTCGAGATAGATCATAGGGTCGATACTAGGGGCCGAAATCCTTACCACACAACGGACTTGACGGATCGGCAGCGACCGTGACGGCGGTGCGCGCGGGGCCGGGCCCGCACGCCGGGGGCTGCTGGTGTGTGCAGCACCGGCCACTGCTCCACCGGCAGGTCCGCGTTCGGGAACCTGGCCGGGTCCTCGCGCACGTCCTCGGCCAGCACGATCCGGTACGGACCCAGCCGCATCCGCAGCCGCGGCCGCTCCGGGACGAAGGTGCGCAGCGATGCTGCGGGAGGGGCGAGAAGGCGCCGCCGCCCTCGACCTCGCCCTGGCCGCCGACACCGCCTGGGCCCGGGCCCACGTCCGCCACGCGGCGGCCCCCGCATCCGAGCGCCCCGACGCGCGGTCGTCACCACCGCGGACCCCGCCCGCCGGGAAGGCGGGCCGGTGCGCGTCCCGGACCTCGGCTCCTGGGCGTTGCCGCCCCGGGGGAGTCGGACCTGGGAGTCGGACCTGGAGGAGGGGCCGGGCGATGTCGGCGGTGTCGGGTCCCTCCTGCGCGAGAAGTCGGAGGGGCCGACTTCTCGCGCAGGGTGTTCGGGGGTGGTGAGGAGGCGGCTGTCGTGGGATCAGTGCGCGAGGCCGCGCAGCAGCCGGACGTACGGGCCCCAGTGCGCCGGGCGCGCCACCGTGCCCGTGCAAGCCAGTTCGGCGCGGTCGAGGCTGTCCTCCAGGCAGGCGTCGTGGAGCGGCCGCCACAGGAGCGGCCAGGTGAGGCGGGCCGGGCCGCGGGCGTCCATGGCGAGGGTGTGGCGCAGCAGCGTGTGTTCCTCGTCGACGGTCAGGACGGCGTATTCGTGGAATCCGTGGAAGCCGCGTGGCCCGCTGAAGGTGAAGCGCACCCAGGTGGAGGGGACGTACGCGGCGACGGTGTAGCGGACCGGGCCGTGCCCGCCGACCGCCCCGGCCGCCAGGGGGCGGTCGAACTCCATCGGCGGCCACTCCCGGTACGGCCACAGCGTGTCGCCGCTGCTCGACAGGGCGTCGATCAGCGCCCCCACGTCGCTCGCCTTCGCGGCCAGCAGTCGCTCGTGCACGTTGTAGACGCCCATCAGTCCTCCCGGGACCTGTTCTAGAGGATGCTCTCTAATATTGTGGAGAGTACTCTCCAACCCATGGCCAGACCACCCCGCTTCGACACCGACCAGCTCCTCGACGCCGCCGTGCGGCAGGCTGCGGCATCGGGCCCGGCCGGGGTGACCATGTCCGCGGTCGCCAAAGACGTGGGAGCCCCGAGCGGTTCGGTGTACCACCGCTTCCCCGGACGGAGCGCGCTGCTCGCCGAGGTGTGGCTGCGGACGGTCGAGCGATTCCAGGAGGGCTACTTCACGGCCCTCGCATCGGACGCCGACGCGCGGAGGGCGGGACGCGCGGCGGCCCGCCACGTCGTCTCCTGGAGCCGCGCCCACCCGGCGGAAGCCGCTCTCCTCCTCTACGGCGCCGAGGACTTCGGGCGCGCCGACTGGTCCGAGGAGCACCTCCACCGTGCGGACCGCGGCAGCCGGCGCGTGCGCGCCGCCCTCGCCTCCCTCGCCGCGGCCCTGGGCGCCGAGGGCCCCCGGGCCACCGAATGCGTCGCCCTCGCCCTGATCGACCTGCCACTCTCGCTGGTCCGCCGCCACCTGAGGGCCGGCACGCCCCTGCCCGCCCACGCCGAGGACCTCGCCGAGGAGTGCACCACCGCACTGCTCAGCTCGCTTCCCGGAGGGACGGCTTCTCCATCGACGGCCCCGGCCACCGGCTGAAGAACCTCCTCGTGGTCATCGAACGGGACACCAACGTCGCCTGACGGCCGAGCACCTTCAGCCGCACCTGCCCGAGCACTTCACCGAGTACGCCGACACATGTCCTTGTGGACGCCGACCGGCTGGTCGACGCCGACCTTGAGTTCCTGCGATGGTCCCGGTGAGTTCGAGGACGCCGCCGCTGTCGGCCCGGAGGATCGCCGGCACACGCCCGTCCTCGCGGACGACCGCCCCCGCGACGGACGCAGAGTGCAGGGGCGTTGCGTCGGGCGACCCGGCATCGTCGCCAGGGGCTCCGTAGCGGGCGCGGTGGGCGGGCTGAACCGGGAGGGGGGTGAGATGGCCCAGCCGCCCCGGGGCGGGGCGGCTGGGCCGGGAGTTGCTGCTAGCGGGCGTCGAGTTCGCCGGTACGGACGGCGGCGACGAAGGACTGCCAGGCGGCGGAGGAGAAGAGGAGGGGGGGCCCGCTCGGATCCTTGGAGTCGCGGACCGGCATCATGCCGATAAATCCGTCGGCGACCTCCACGCATGTGCCCCCGCTACCGCTGTACGAGCTCTTCCTCCAGTAGGCGCCAGTCAGGTCGACATCCATTCAAAGTCCCTCCGTACCGAGCGGATCATGGCTACTGAGTCGGCCTGGCTCATGGCCTCGACCACGAGCCGATCGTAGTCGTCGGCCAGCGCAACAACCGCCTCAGCATCTCGATCGATGTAGCCGCGCTGCTCGGTCTCGCCGTAAGCGAGCATTTTGCGTCCTGGCATGGTAAGGAGGTGCACCAAGCGCGTGAATGGCCTGTCCTCGCCCAGCGAGTACGGGGCCACTTGGATGATGATGTTGGGCTGCTCGGCGAGCTGCTCGATGTGGAGCAACTGCTCGATCATGATGTCGCGGCCGCCAATGGGCCTCCTGAGGCAGCTCTCGTCCATCACCGCGTGCAGAAGCGGTGGCGAAGCGCGGTTGTGGACGTTCTGCCTGGCGAGCAGGAATTCGATTCGTTCCGCGGCTTGTTTCGGTGTGACGGTTCCTCGCCGAAGATTGCCCTGCTCCCAAGCTGTCGCGTATGGGCGGGTCTGCAGGAGCCCGGGAATCACGTTGATCTCGAAGAGCTTGATCTTCTCCGCGCCAGCCTCGTAGTTGGCGTACTCGGGGAAGCCGGGAACCAAGGCCGTGTGCTTGAGCTGCCAGTACATCAGCAGCAGAGTCCCGCCGGTCTGCAGGATCTCATCGGCCTTGGTAGCAAACATCTCACTCGGCGGTCGCTGCGCAAGTTCGACGAACGAGACGTAGGACGGGTGGACTCCGATCTTGCGCGCGAGCTGTTCCTGTTTTAGGCCCATCGCCCTGCGTGACCTGCGGAGTTGGACGCCAAAGGGGGCCCACGGAGATGACTGCGGGTCAATTTCCTTGATGTTCACCATGGCTGCTCCAACTCTCTGTGCCACTGGAGTCAAGTCGTCTGCCACTTCCGATGCTAGGCGACGCCGGGCCACCATGTGCACAGAACGTGAAAGACCGATTGCGGAAGGTTATTCCCATGGGCGATGTCCAAGTGCCCCGGCTCCACGGTTACGGGGTCCGCTGGGACCCGGAGGGCCGGTGTTACCGGGTCCGGAACGAGAGCGCGGGGGAGTGGCTGCGCCAGGACTCCGGTGAGCTCAAGGGGTTCGTCTCCTTCTCCGACGCCTACAGTGCCTGGCGCGCGTTCGAGGTCCACAAGCGGCCGGGGGAGTGACCATGTCCTCGATGCTCTCCCGCGCGACCGCCGAGCAGCGGCGTGAAGTCGCCTCGGTCGTGGAGGACTTCGTCGCCGTCCTTGCGCTGGGCGGGGTGAAGTTGCCGTCCGTCGAGGTGGATTGGGAGCACGGCCGCAGAACGGGCTGCTACCTGGTCAGCCTCGGCTGCGCCCGCCCGTCCGTCCTGCTGCGCATCGTCGACCTGCTGCGCAAGGGGCTGCGTTACGAGCGCCTCACGCATGACGGCTGAACTCCTCGTCCGCCTGCTGTGGTTGGCCGGCTTCTCCCTCGTGCTCTTCGCCGCTCTCAGGAAGTGACCCCCCGATGCGTGACCCCCGCCTGCTGGCCAAGCCGCCGGTGTGCCGGCTCGGCTGCCTCGTCCTCGTGCGCAACCGGCGCGGCGACGTCCTCCTGGTCGACCCGGACTACATGGACGGGCTGATCCTGCCCGGCGGCGCCGCCCGCCCCAACGAGCCCCCGCACCTCGCGGCCGCCCGCCATCTGCACGCTGAGACCGGGCTCACCCTCCGTCTCACCGACGTCCTCGCGGTCGACTTCACCCCGGCCGACCGCTACCTGGAGCGCCTCAACCTGGTCTTCGACGGCGGCGCCGTCCGCGACGACGCCCGCCTCACCGTCCCGCCGCAGCACAGGAGCGGCCTGCTCGGCGCCCGCTTCGTCCCCGTCCACCAACTCCCCGACGTCATGACGCCCTCCCAAGCCGACCGCGTCACCGAGGCGTTGGCCAACCGCGTGCTGCCCGTCCTCCTCCACGGCCAGCGAGCGACCTGAGGACCGCGACCTGTGCGACATCCCGCGAGTTCTCCTGAGCCCCGCTGAGTGACCGAGGCCGTGGCCAGGGACTTCTTCCTCCTTCGAGTGCTCTGCCGGAGTGTGACGTAACTTCAGGATTCCTGAAGCGTTCTCAGCCCGTGCGACCGATCTGCGGTCTGGTCGAAGGCGAGGAGGCGCGAGTCCCCTGGAGAATGATTCACCACGAACCCCAGGGAGTACCCCCTAACTATCAGGAAATCAGACCTGCAGGTTCCCACTTGCCTTCAGTTTCTCGAAGTCGGAGGTCTCCGAGGACGAGCAGGAATGGACCAGCGAGCCCAGCTACAGGCGGCGTGTGTGGCCCCCGTTGATCTGGTCGATCTGATCGAGAAGGGCTGCATTCAGCTGTGCCCGCGCAGCCTTGACACACTCCAGAGCCTCCAGGACCTCACTTCGCACCGGGCTCTCCCGATGCGAGGAACGTCGCAGGACGTCGGCACGGACTTCCCGGGTCGCCTCTCGCAAGCGGCCCAGAAGCTGGGAGAGGGCGATGAACGCGGATCCGTCCGCATCGTCTGGTCGCGATCCGTCTGGTGCCAGGACGAGTGGAATGCCGTGCGGTGGTGTGTCCTGCGATTCGAGCCAGAGACCGTTGTGAGCCAGCGCGTGTCCGGCTTCGGTGGCCTCCCGGCTGACGTGGGCCGTGATCTCGTCGAATCGGTTGACGTCCACAGGATGGTGTGCTTGCAAATCTTGGACGAACCGCTCCAGAGCATCGATCCACGCCCGACCCGTAGTTCGCATCTTCAGCAGACGGGCGATCTCTGTCTCACTTTGGCGATCCTGCTCCTCACTCGCCTTCTGTTCCGCTTGCCGCCGATGCAGACGCAGGGGGCCATAGACAGCCGCGAGGCCGGCAACTGAGGCTCCCCCTAGAGCTCCGAGCAGTCCGTACAGCGCGCTGTTGTCGGTCATATCCCCCCAACGTAGAACTGCCGGTAGCCATACCCGTACGGCTCATCCCCAACACTCACCCGATGCAGGCTTCGCACCCGCTTCTGTGTAACATCCAGCGACGTTCCGTGCACCCTGCTGAGCCTTCGTCCGCACCGCCAACCCCCAGCTGATCATCAGCCAGTGCCGGTCGCGTCAGCAGCGTCTGTATACCCGAGGCTCTCCGAGTGACCCAGCGTGTTCACCACGAACCCGCAGGTCCATCACCGAGAATGGTCCGATAGGCACTCGGGTTCCCGCTGCAGGACCTTCAGTTTCCACGAACCCGCGGGAGTCAAGGCCCCGTGCTTGCGTAGCTGTGGCGAAGTGACAAGCAGCTCAGCGCGTCGTCAGGGCCCTTCCGACCGCCAGAAGAAGCGGCGCGGCAGCCGCTGGCGGGGCTGGTGTCGCCGTTGCTCTCGTGCTGAGACCCGGCCGCTCGCGTCGGCCTGCCTGGTCCGCTCGGGCCGTCGCGGGCGGATGCATGAACCGGCTCCTCTGTCGATCACCCCTGGGCGGGACAGCTCTTTCAGCCGATCTGCTCCGAGCCGAGCTGTCCGCGCCCCGCCTCGTAAGAGGCGGCCGAAGGCGAAACATCGATTCTTCGCCTTATTGGATGGTCGGAAGCGAAGGATCCCGTTCTGACGGCCCATTTCGTCTCCCATGATGGCTGCCAACACCGGTCGACGAAGGGTGATTTCGGCATGGCTGATTGGGTGAAGGTCACGGGTGGTCTCTCTGCCATCTCGGCGGGGTCCAGGACCACGGTGTGGGGGGTGAACGCGGCAAGCGCCATCTTCCGCTACACCAACTACGACGGCAATCCGTGGATCAACATCCCGGGGGGCCTCAGCGACATCGGCGCGGGCGCCGACGGCACCACGTGGGGCGTCAACGGCGGCAACCAGATCTACCGGTACGTCGGAGACCAGGGGGCGCCGGACCCGTGGCTGGGAATCTCCGGCAGCCTGGTCCGCATCGACGCGGGGTCCAGGACGAACGTGTGGGGGGTGGACTCTGCCGGCGCCATCTTCCGGTACACCAACAACGACGCCAATCCGTGGATCAAGATCCCGGGGGCGCTGAGTGACATCGGCGCGGGCGCCGACGGCACCGTGTGGGGCGTCAACGGCGGCAACCAGGTCTTCCGGTACGTCGGAGACCAGGGGGCGCCGGACCCGTGGAAGAGCGTCGCCGGCAGCCTCAAGCGCATCGCGGTGGGCTCCCGGACGAATGTGTGGGGCGTCGATCCCTCCGGAAGCATCTACCGGTACACCAACAACGACGCCAGCGGCACCAACCCGTGGATCAAGATCCCCGGCACGGCCATCGACATCGCTGCCGGCGCCGACGGCACCGCGTGGCACATCAACAGCGCCGGCGAGATCTACCGGTACACCGGCGACCAGCCGAGCTGACCCCGCTCCGGCATGCCGTGCGGGCCCCTGGCCGGGACAGGCCAGGGGCCCGCACCCGCGTCCTGGTCGGGCCGCGCGCGCTGACCGCCAGGTCCCCGACGTCATGACGCCCTCCCAAGCCGCCGTGTCACCGAGTCGTTGGCCAACCGCGCGCTGCCCGTCCTCCTCCACGGCAGCGAGCGACCTGAGGGCCGCGACCAGGCTTCGCATCGGATTCAAGTGGTTTGCTCGCGCCCGGATTCGTTGAACCGTCCAGGTTGTTGAGGGAGTCTTTTGAAGGCTCCGGCGGCTCGGCGGTGCGGTGGGCGGACGTTCCGACCGGCGAAGCGTGCTGCCGGTCGGAACGTCGGCGGTCAGGGGCCGGTCGAGCCGTCTCCTGGACGCGGGTTCGGGTCAGCTCGGCCGGTCGTTGCCCCGGTACAGGTGGGCGCCGGCGACGACGACCTGCCGGTCGGGGTCGGGGTGGGCGTCGAGCTCGTCGGCGGCCCGGTAGCCGAGGACCACGCTGGTGCGGGTCGATCCGCCGCTGTTCGCGCCGACGGTGTGGAAGAGGGTCCCGTCGAAGAGCAGGACGCCGCCGGCCGGGACCGGCACCGGGACGGCCTGGTCCGCGATTTCGGAGAGTCCGGGGTGCTCGTCCATCCAGGTGCCGCCGCCGTCGGGCTGCGGGACGCCGACGTAGGGGGCGCGGTGGGAGCCGGGGACGATCCAAGTGCAGCCGGTCTCCACGGTGGCGTCCTCGAAGTACACGACAGCGGTGAGCAGGCCGCGGGTGGGCTGGAGGATGTCGCGGTGCAGCCGGACCTTGTGGGAGCCGGGCGCGTTGAGGGAGCCCTGGTTGTGCCGGTTGAGCACGTAGACCAGGTTGGGGCCGAGCAGCGCGGTCAGCGGCCCGGTCAGGGCGGGGTGGGCGACGAGCCGGTGCATCAGGGCCCGGTCGTGCTGGTAGAGCCGGTACACCTTGGCCTGACCGGCGGGCAGGCGGGCGGCGCGGGCCCGGACCAGCTCGGCCACCTCGCCGAGGAGGTCATCGGGCAGGCGGGCGTCGGGCAGGCGAAGGTATCCGAGGTCGCGGAAGTGGCGGGCCTGCTGCTCGGTCAGCGTGGACAGGGTGGTGGTGTGCAAGGTGGTTGATCCCCTTTCAGGCGGTGCGGCCGAAGGTGGCCAGGCGGTCGGGGGTGCCGAGGTCGGGGGCCGGGGTGCGGATGTCGTAGGCGCCGACCGGGTGGCCCTGGCTGATCGCCCAGGGCATGAACTGCCGGTACAGGTCGGCCTCGCCGGGGTGGGCCAGGCGTCGGGCGTATTCCTCGAACAGCGCCCGGAACGGGGTGGGGGTGAGGATGACGGCACCGGTGCTGGTGGCCTGCCGCAGGCCCTGGCGGTTGTCGGCGGGCAGGGTGGCGTCGATGCCTTCGAGGGCGTGGACGACGAAGGCGCCGTCGGGGTCGAGGAAGAGCCGGCCCGCGTTCTGTGCTCCCTGGCCGGGTGCGGTGGTGACGGTCCAGGTCACCGCGGCCGGACGGGAGCGGTGGGTGGCGACGGCGGAGGGCAGCAGGGTGAACGGAAAGAGGGTGTCGGCGGGCAGCACTACTGCCGCCGGGGCGTCGGCCAGGTGGTGCAGGGCCGCGTAGGCGGCGCCAGCGGTGCCGAGCGGGTGGTCCTCGCGGTGGACGGTCAGCTCCACCTGCCGCGCCGAGCAGGTGAGCGCGTAGGTCTCGACGGCTTCGGCGCCGGTGGCCGGGTCGGTGCTGGTGAGCACCGCGATGCGCCGCAACCCGATAGCCGTCAGCTGGGCGAGGGCGTGGCCGAGCATCGGGGTGCGGCCTGTCGGGGTGTCGATCGGCACCAGCACCTTCGGCGTGGCCTGCAGCTCGGGGTCGGCGGCGGCACGCAGCCGGCTTCCCTTGCCGCCGGCCAGGACCAGAGCGACGGTGTGGGCGGGTAGGGAGACGAGGGTGCTGGTGTAGTAGCGGGTGGTGGTGGTGGTGTTGGTCGTGCTCCGTTCGGTCACAGGGGTCCTCCCGGGGTGGGTGGGTGAGCTGGGGTGCCGGCCCACCCACCCACCCCGGGTTACAGGAGCCCGAGGCAGTCCAGGGCGAGGTAGGCGGCGGCGGTGTCGGTCATTCCGCCGCTGCGCAGCACGGTGGAGCGGAACTCGGGCAGGGGCAGGGTGACTGCGTCGATGAACTCGGTGCGCTCCGGGGTCGGTTCGGCGACCTTGACGCAGTCGGTGGCGTAGAAAGCGATGCGCAGGGCGGTGGAGTAGGCGTCGTGCCAGTACGGTCCGGCGGTGTGGACCTCGCCCTGGTAGCCGGTCTCTTCCAGTAGCTCCCGGGCGATGGCCTCGGCCGCCTCTTCTCCGGGTTCGATGAAGCCACCGGGCAGTTCGTACAGCACGCGGTCGGGGCCGGGCCGGTACTGGCGAGCGAGGATGACGTGCTGGTCGGGAGTGAGGGCGAGCACCGCGCCGGCCGGGCGCTCGCGCTTGAGGTAGAACTCCTCCTTCCGTCCGTCGGGCAGCTCGAAGTCGACGCGGTCCACGGACCGGCCGAACTTGCTGAAGACGGTGGTGCGTTCGATCTGGCGCCACGACGCGGTGGTGTCGGTCATGGCTGGACTGTACGGCTCTGGCCGGACTCGGGCCGCTCGTTGCGCCGCTGGTTCCTGGTGGCGGGTGGGGCATGTCCAGGAGACCACCTGATCGGGTGATGGTGGCAGGGCAGATCGGTAGGCAGTCCATCCAGCGCTCGGTACGCTGAATCCTCTCCCTGAAACTGGAGTTGGGGGGTGGGGCGCAGTGGTGAACGCGCTGTTCAGGAGTGCGCGGCTCGCTCTGGGCCTGACGCAGCGCCAGGTCGCCGAGCAGGTGCGAACCCTGGCCGAAGCGGCGACCGGGCGGGAATCGTCGTTTGACGCCGGCTACGTCTCACGCATAGAACGTGGCCTCATCACCTGGCCGCACGAGCACTACCGGCAGGCCCTGTGCCTGGTCCTGAAGGCGGGGACGGCGGCCGAGCTGGGCCTGGTCGCCAAGCAGGTCCACCACGATCATCCCGATGAGGTGAGTGACGCGAACCGCCGAGACGTCCTCGCCGTCGCGCTGGCAGCCCTGCTGCCGCCCGCCCGGCCGCTCTCCCGCCTGCGCAAGGGCGATGTCACCGCGATCGCCGAGCGCACCAGCGTGCTGGAGCACTGGGACCGCGCCTCCGGCGGGCGGGCCGTGCGCGACTTCGCGCTGCGCGAGCTGCACGCCGCCATCGACCTCACCACGGCGTCGACCGCCCCAGCCGTACGAGGCGCACTGCTCGGCGCGATCACCCGCCTGGCCAACCTGACCGCCTGGTCCAGTTTCGACGCCGGCCTGTACGACGAGGCCCGCCCGCTGTTCCAGCTCGGCCTATCCGCCGGCCGCGAGCACGGCGACACCGGCTTGCTGTGCCACCTGGCCACCAACGCTGCCCGCCAGGAGATCCACCTTCGCCGCCCCGCCCAGGCCCTGCTGCTGGCAGGGCAGGTGGACGGGCGCCTGCCCGCCGCGGCGCGGGCGATGCTCGCCGCTGTCACCGCCCAGGCCCACGCCCTGACCGGTGACGAGCGGCAGGCGGCCCGGCACCTGCTGGCCGCCGAGCGCACCTACGAGCGCGTCAGGGACCTTGCGGCGGGGCCGGCCTGGACACAGACCATCACCGCGGCCAAGGTCGGCAGCGACACCGGCTTCGCCCTCTACCTGCTGTCCACCGCCACCGGCCACCTGCATCCCCAGGTCGTCGACGACTTGCGCCGGGCCGCCGAGGGCGACACTGTCCAGGCCCGGGTGCGGGCGATGGCCACCGCGCGGTTGGCCACCGTGCTCTACCGGCAGGGCGAACGCACCGAAGCAGACCACCACGCCGCCCAGGCCGCCGCGCTCGCGGCCACCGTCGGCTCCGCCCGCCTGACCTCCGCCCTCACCGACATGCACCACGCCGGTGCGCCGGCCGCCCGCTGACGACCCGCCAAGCCGGCGGCCCACACACGCGAGCAGATGGCGCCGGCCGTGCGTCTGGCGATCCGCATCAACTGGGTGATCGCGGCCGTCGAGCAGGGGGGCGGGCCGGGCCACCTGGTCATCGAAGGCCAGGGTGTGGCCGGCTCCGTGACGCGCCCGGGGCAGCGAGGCGACCGTGACGCCGGGCTCGGGACGGGACACCCTCGGCGCGTCCGCCGCGATCACCGCTCGAAGGGTGCCCGGGTTCAGGGCCGCGGCCGCGCACCGATCGGCTGGCCTGCTTCGCCACGGTCTACTGCACCACGACCGTGCCCTGCATGAAGGGGTGGATCGAGCAGACGTAGGCGTATGTCCCGGGCGTGGTGAAGGTGTAGCTGTACGAAGCGCCTTGGTTCAGCGTCCCGGAGTTGAGCGGGCCGGAGCCGCTGCTGGTCACCGTGTGCGGCGCGGCGTCGTTGTTGGTCCAGGTGACAGTGGTGCCCTTGCTGACCGTCAGTGTGCTGGGCGAGAACGCCAAGTTCATCATGGTGACTTGCTGTGCTCCGGCGGCCGGGGCCTTGGGCGCGGCCGCCAGGACCGTCTGCGACACCGCGGACACGGCGGCGCCGTGCGCTTGTGCGGCCGCCGGGCTCCAGGCGCCGAGCACGCCGAGTCCCGCCGCGACGGCGGCAGCCACCAGGGGCTTCGCGATCCGACGGCGCACATGGTCGTTGCTCTCGGTATTCCTGCGTGATCTCTCGGTCATGACACTCACCCCAATGTGTGCCGGCTTTACGCAGGGCCTTTCTTCCAACGTATCCCCCGTGCCGCCGGAGGGGCATCTCGGCAGGTTGACTGCTCAGGACCGTCCGTGACGTGCACGTCAGCAGGCTCGCCGGTTCGTTCGTGGGACTCGCCGACCGCCGCAAGCCGTCGGGAAAACGGTCGGACCGCGCGACTGATCGGGCGCAAGCCGTTCCCGCCGGCACCTACGGGCGCACACTTGTACGTGAGGCGAGGCCCCTGCTCCGGCTGGTGCGAGGTGGACATGATGCCGTTCCGTCGGCCGAACATCGCCAGATCGTACGGCGATACCCTGCTCAGATGGTGTGCGGCCGCAGCGCTCGCCGTCGACGCCTACGTCCACGCCGACCTTGCCGAGGGCTATGACGCGGTGGTGAAGTCCGTGAGCCAGGGGGATCTGTTCAGGATCGAAGCCGCTCTTGCGGCTCTTGCGGCGCTCCTGCTCCTGGTTCGGCCCCATCGGCCGGCCCTCGCGTTCGCCTTCCTCGTGGCAGCCGGCGGTCTCGCCGCACTGCTGCTGTACCGCTACGTCGACGTCGGGTCGCTCGGACCGCTGCCCAACATGTACGAACCGGTCTGGTACACCGACAAGCAAACAGCCGCCGTCGCCGAAGCCGTCGCCGCCCTCGCCACCGGATGTCTCCTCCTCACACACAGGAGAGTCCGCGCCTGACCGCCCGGGACGCCCACGCGACGTCCCGGCGGGCGGGCGGTCGAGGATCGGGCGGTGGTGGCGCGAGCGACGCAGGCCTGCCCACCCGGCTCCGCGTGGCGCGGCGGGCAGGGGACAGCTGACCACCAGGACCCGGATCGCGGGGAGGACGAAAAGCGGAGGACGAAAAGCGGAGGACGAAAAGCGGAGGATGAAAAGGGGCGCGCGCGGAGGAGGCCTTGGCCGGCCGGCCCGGTGGGGGCCTCCTCCGCGCGCAGGGGGCCGCGGGTCAGGCGGCGCTCAGGCGCACCGCCCTGCGGTGCTCCGTCATGCCGCAGACCAGCTGGTCGCGGATGCGGGCCGGGACCTCGGGGGCGAAGCGGGCCAGGTAGTGGGCCAGATGGGCCTCGTCGTCGACGAGGAAGGGCAGGTCGAAGACCAGCAGCTTGCGCACCGCCAGCAGCGGCACCGGCGCGCGCAGCGGCCGGAAGGAGCGGTTCCACAGGCCCGGCTCCTCGCAGGCGGGGTGGAACTGGCCGATCATCAGGCCCTGTTCGACGAACTCGTCCTTGGCCTTGCGCTGCGCCTCGTCCAGCACGGTGGAGTCCGCCCGGTCGAGGCCGGGCAGCACCAGCAGCACGGTCAGCAGCTCCCGGTCCGACTCCTCCACCAGCCCCGCCAGCAGCCGCTCGTACCAGGCACGCAACTCGCCCACCAGCGCGGGCAGATCACCGTCCGCGCCGGGCTCGGCGACCGCGATGTGGAACAGGCCGCGGCGCAGCGAGGGCTGGGTGTAGGGGCAGACGGGGCCGCTGCGCCCCAGGTCGGGGTGGGCGGTGGTGAGGAAGCGCCGGCTCCAGGCGAGGACCTCGGCGGCCTCGGCGTGGTGGGCGGCCGCTCCGGCGTCGATCTGGTCGGCGGAGTAGACCCGCAGGGCGGCGTCGACGGTGTGCGCGCTCACCGGGCACCCCGCCACACGGGTGTCAGGATGGGGCCGCCGGCGGGCAGGGCGAGGGCGTCGCCGAAGCGGGTGAAGCCGGCGGCGGCGAGCAGGCGGGCGCCGCCCGGGGAACTGGTCTCGGCGTAGGCGGCCTGGCCGTCGGCGTCGACGGCGGCCAGGAAGGCCCGCAGGAGGGCGGTGCCGGTGCCGGCGCGGTGGGCGTCGGGGCGGGCGCCGATGAACGCCGCGTAGTAGTGCGGGCGGTGGCGCGGGTGGCGGCGGGCCTGCAGGCGGGTGATGGCGGCCAGGCGGCGGGCGCTGTCGGGGTGGGCGGCGGCGTCGACGGCCTCGTCCAGGGCGCGGGCGGCGCCGTCGTCGTGCAGGCCGGGGTCCTCCCACACGCCCGGGGGCAGGAACAGCAGCGCGGCGTCGGCGTCCTCGGTGGTCAGCACGCCCCGGTGGGCCAGGCACTGGTCGACGTGGACGCGGAAGAAGGCGGGCAGGACGGCGGCGCGGTAGGCGTCGTCGGGGAAGGCCCAGCGGGTGAGCGGGTCGTCCTGGAAGGCGGCGGCGAGGACCCGGGCGAGGGCGGGAGCCTCCCCGGGTCGGGCGGGGCGGACCGCGGGGGCCGCGAGGGCGGCGCCCGGCAGGGCGGTGGCGGTGGTCAACGGACACACTCCTCGGCAGACAAGGGGCACGGCGGCAGGGGCGGCAGCGGCGGAACCGGAACAGGGCGCGGGACACGGCGGGGCAGCGGTACGGCGGTACGGCGGTGCAGCGGTGCAGCGGTGCAGCGGTGCAGCGGTACGGCGGTGCAGCAGTACGGCAGTACGGGTGGTTCAGGGCCGGTCGGCGGCGAGCGTGGCCACCCGCGTGTGCAGGCGCGGCAGGTACTCCTCGGCCTCGGGCTTCATCAGGACGCTGCGCAGCACCCGGGCCCCGTCGGCGTCGGCGCCCGCGCCCGGGTGGCGGCGGGTGAAGTCGGCGGCGTCCACGCGCAGCAGGCTCAGGTAGACCGGGTCGTGCTCGTCGGCCATGCCCTGGCGCAGCACGCGCTCGCTGGCGGCGTCGGCGGCGGACATCGACAGCGGGCCCTCGGGGGTGGGGAAGTAGGTGACGATGTCCAGCTGCGGGCGCTGGTGCAGGGTCAGCTGCGGGCTGTCGTCGACGAGCCGGGACCAGGCCAGCGCCGCGCGCCGCCCGCCGGCCAGGACGGCGCCCAGGCCCTGCGCGGTGAGCGGCAGCAGCTGCAGGGTCAGCCACAGGGCGGCGGCCGAGGCGCCGGCGCGCGAGCACTCCAGGCTGATCTCGCCCAGGTGCAGTTCGGCGTCGGTGAAGTAGGTGTAGGGGGAGTCGTGGGCGAAGTGGCGGCCGATCGCGGGGTCGGCGAACAGCACCGCGCCGCAGCCGTAGGGCTGCAGGCCGTGCTTGTGCGGGTCGACGGTGACGGAGTCGCAGCCGGCGATGGCCCGCCACGGGGCCGGGTCCAGCTCCAGCGCGTCGGCCTGGGCGTCGTCGGCGGCCAGCAGCGCGAAGAACCCGCCGTAGGCGGCGTCCACGTGCACCCGCACCCCGTGGCGGCGGGCCAGCGCCAGCACCTCGTGCACCGGGTCGACGGCGCCGAGCCCGGTGGTGCCGGCGGTGACGACCACCGTGCCGACGCGCCCCGTGGCCAGCAGTTCCTCCAGCGCGCCCACGTCCATGCGCCCCGCCGTGTCGGCGGGCACCGCGTGGCCCTGCAGGCCCAGCACGTGGCACATCCGGCTGTGCGTGTAGTGGGCCTGCGCGCTGTAGGCCACGCCGCGCCCGGGGTGGCTCTGGCGGGCCACGTACAGCGCCTCCAGGTTGGCGATGGTGCCGCTGCTGGTGAGGTGGCCCACGTGCCGGGGCAGGCCGAACACGGCGGCCAGTGCGGCCACGCACTCGCGTTCCATGTCGTTGGTGGCCGGCCCGCCCTCGTAGGCGTGGTTGTTGGGGTTGAACCGCATCGCCGTCAGGTAGCCCACGACGGCGGCCGGGTGCGGGGGCTTGACCATCTGCCCGGCGTAACGGGGATGGAAGAACGGGTAGTTGTGCTCCAGGCGCTTGGCGAAGCGCTCGAACGCGACGGCGAAGTCCGCGTCGTCCACCTGGTGCGAGGGGTGCGGGCGAAAGGGCCCGAACCGCTCGCCCCACCGCTCGGCCACCTCGGCCGCCCTCGGCAGCCAGTACCGCAGGTCCACGCTGTGGCCCTTTCCCTTCGAGGGATCCTCCAGTGCTTCCCGAGCCACGGTGACCGGCGCCCGCAAGCGGGCCGCAACACCCGCAGCTCACCCCGCGGCCCGCCACGGACCCGCCCGGGCACCCCGCCCTACCGGCCGGTAGGCCTCAGCCGGACCCCAACCGGGCGCAAGGACCCGCTGCTGCAATCACCCCCGGAACCCGCCCCCGCACCACCCGCCGGGGCGCCCACCCACCGGGCCGGCAGCAGGAGGACGTGCGATGGTGACCAGACGCAGGATGATCGGCGCCGCCCTGGCGACCGGGGGAGGGGTCCTGCTCATGCGCACCACCCTGCGCCCGGCCGCCCCCGCCGCCGCCGCGGCCGAGGGGCACGACCACGGAAGCCCGGACCCCGCCGCCGCCGACCCCGGGCCCGACGCCGGGCCCGCGCTGGCCCCGAAGTTCACCACCGCCATGCCCGTCCCCCCGGTGCTCGCCCCGGTGTCCACCGACGGCGGCGCCGACACCTACGCCATCACCATGCTCCGCGCCTCCGCACGGATCCTGCCCGGCCACCGCACCGACGTCCTCACCTACAACGGGTCCTTCCCCGGCCCCGTCATCCGCGCCCGCTCCGGGCGCCCCGTCCGGGTGCGCCAGACCAACCTCCTGGACGACCCCGTCTCGGTCCACCTGCACGGCGCCCGCGTCCCCGCCGACAGCGACGGCGGCCCGATGAACCTGATCGCCGCCGGCCGCACCCGCACCTACACCTACCCCAACGACCAGGCCCACGCGAGCCTGTGGTTCCACGACCACGCCCACCACCTGGAGTCCGAGCACGTCTACCGCGGCCTGGCCGGCACCTACCTGATCACCGACGCCACCGAAGCCGCCCTGCCGCTGCCCGCCGGCCAGTACGACCTGCCCATCGCCCTGCGCGACGCCCGCTTCGACCAGGACGCCAACCTCGTCTACCGGATGGACGACCCCTTCAACCGCACCACCATCCTCGCCAACGGCCGCCCCTGGCCCAAGGTCGACGTCGCCGCCCGCAAGTACCGGCTGCGCCTGCTCAACTCCTCCAACCTGCGCTTCTTCTCCCTGCGCCTGGCCGACGGCGGCCCCCTCACCCAGATCGGCTCCGACGGCGGCCTGCTGGAACGCCCCCACGTCACCGACACCGTCGACCTGTCCCCCGGGGAACGCGCCGACGTCGTCGTCGACTTCTCCCGCTACCCGGTGGGCACCAGCGTCGCCCTGACCAACTCCATGCCCCCCGGCCCCGCCGAACACGTCGGCCAGGTCCTGCGCTTCGACGTCACCCGCCCCGCCCACGACCCCAGTTCGGTGCCCGCCCGGCTGCGCACCCTGCCCCCCGTGGCCGCGGCCGTGCGCGAGCGCACCGTGGTCCTGGAGTACCAGGAAAGCCCCGGCGCCGCCCCCCTGGGCCTGATCGACGGCAAGGTCTACGACCCGGCCCGGGTGGACGCCCAGGTGGCCTTCGGCACCTCGGAGATCTGGACGGTCGTCAACGCCAACAAGGACGTGCCGCACAACTTCCACCTGCACCTGGTGCAGTTCCGGGTCCTGGCGCGCAACGGCGCCGCCCCCTCCCCGGCGGAGTCCGGGCTCAAGGACACGGTGCGCCTGCTGCCGGGGGAGGGCGTGCGCCTGCAGGCCGTCTTCGACGCCTACCGCGGCCGCTACCCCTACCACTGCCACCTGCTGGACCACTCCGCGATGGGCATGATGGCGCAGATGGAGATCACCTGACCCCGCCCGCCACGCCTGACCCCGCCCGCCAGGCCTCGGGCCGCCCGAGGGTGCGGGTGGCCCGAGGGGGTGTCAGGCGGCGTGGATGCCCTGGCCCGGCGCCAGGATCCCCGCCGGGTCCCACCGCCGCTTGGCCCGCTCCACCCGCTCCCACAGGCCGCCGTAGTGACGCCGCCAGTCCGCGCCCGTCATCCCCGGCACCGCCCCGATCAGGTAGCGCTTGCCGCCCAGCTCCACCGCCCGCTCGTACAGGCGCCGGTTGCGCTCCAGCATCGCCGCCGTGTCCGCCCCCGGCCCCGGGAACGCCAGCAGGTCGAAGTGCCAGCCCACCGGCTCCTGGGGCAGCACCGCCAGCGGCGCCTTCACCCGCGCCCGCGCGTACGGGTAGAACAGCAGCAGCCCCGCCCCCAGGTCCGCCGCGGTCAGCACCTCCGTCGCCTCCCGCATGAACACCCCCACCGTCGAGGCCGGCAGGAACAGGCTCAGCCACGGCTTCGGCAGCCCCCAGAACCCGGCCGCCCGCAGGTACCCCGCGAACGCGTCCACCCGGAACGCGTACTCGCGCCAGTCCTGCTCCACCACCGACGTCTCACCCGCCACCGGGCGCAGCCCCGCCAGCAGCCGCTCCCGGTCCACCGTACGCCCGGCGTCCCCGAAGGCCACCAGCTCCGCCGTGTAGCGCCACCGCGAACCGTCCGCGCTGCGCACCACGTTGCCCACCTGGAGGTCGAAGCGGCCCTCGGCCATCACCTTCTCCTGGTCCGCGCGGTAGACGTCCAGATCGTCGTAGGCCAGCGTGAACACGGTGGCGCGCTCGCGCGCCGGCACCAGCGCGAGCGTGGCCCGCACGATGATCCCCACCTGCCCGCCGCCGGCCAGCACCGCCTCGAACAACTCCCGGTTGCGCTCCGGCGAGGCCGTCACCAGCTCGCCGGTACCGGTGACCACCTGGAGCTCCTGCACGGTGTCCGCCTGCAGGCCGTGGCGCTGCACCGCCCCGCCGATCCCGCCCACGCTCAGCGTCCCGCCCACCGACAGGTGCAGGTAGTCCGTCAGGCACGGCGGCGCCCAGCCCTGCGCCAGCGCCGCGTCCGTCAGCTGCGCCCAGGTGGCGCCGGCCTCGACCACGGCCCGTCCCGGCTCCACGGAGACGATCCGCGACAGGCCACGGGCGTCGATCGCGATCCCGCCGCGGGGGTTGGCCTGGCCGTAGCTGGAGTGCGACTCCAGCGCGTCCGCGCCGACCACCGTCTGGTCGCCGCTCTGCCCGTTGACGGCCACCGGGATGCGGAGGCGCTGGGCGAAGGCCACCACCTTCTGCACGTCGCGCACCGAGGCCGGGCGCAGCACCGCGCGGGGCGCGGCGGTGACGAGGTGTCCGAAGTCGGAGGAGAACCGCTCCAGGCCGGCGCCCTGCAGGGTCACCGTGCCGTCCAGGGCGGGCAGGTGCTCCACGTTCTCGCCCGGCTTGGCGGCCCAGGCGCGGGCGGTGGTGTTCCAGCCGACGACGGCGGCGCCGGCGCCGGCGATCAGTGCGCGGCGGGACAGGCCTGAACTGCTCATATCCGAAGTTCTCCGATCAGTCGTCAAATAGGGATTGTTGTACCGCAACCACCCCGCGACCACCTACTGCCCCGCACGTCCCTGCCGCTGCTCCAGTCTCGTCAGTTCGGCCACGGTGTATTCCCACATCCGCGCCTGGTGGGCCGGGGCGTCGGCGGGGATGTGCGCGGCGGCGGCCCGGGCCTCCTCCAGCAGCGCCCGCCGTGCCTGCGGCAGGTGGGCCACCTGCGGCGAGGCGGCGGCCGTCCGCAGCACGTAGGCGAGCTTGTAGGCGTACACGTGCGGGCTGACCGGGAACAGCGCCCGGTACACCCACAGCCCCTCCGGGGCGTCCAGGATCCTCTCGTTGTGGCTCAGCAGCCGCACCCGCGCCTTCAGTACCAGGTCCCCGTGCACCGTCACCCTCACGTCCCCCTTCGTCGCTCCACCCGCCTTCGGCCCCCAGGGCAGCACGACGCGCGCACCGGCTGCCCTGGGCAGGGGCCGGTGCGTGGCCGAAGGAGTGGATGGCGACGAGTCTGCGGTGTGCGCCCGCCCCCGGGCAAGGCGAAACCCGCGTGCCCTGCGTCCTACCGCAACCGGCCGCTGAGCTGGCAGGATTGGGTCTGGCACCCGCCGCAGGGCCCCGGCGCTGAGGCCCGTCCGGTGCGGGGCTAGCCTGGGCTCATGTTCGTACTGGAGCTGACGTACACCGCCCCGCTGGAGCGCATCGACGCCGTCCTGCCGCAGCACGTCGAGTGGCTGCGCGGGCACTACGAGGCCGGCACCTTCCTCGCCTCGGGCCGCAAGGTGCCGCGCGAGGGCGGGGTGATCATCGCGCTGGGCGAGGACCGTGCCGCGGTCGAGGAGTTGACCCGCACCGACCCGTTCGCCCGCGAGGGCCTGGTCACGTACACGGTGACCGAGTTCCTCGCCACCACCACCGCCCCCGCCCTGGACGCCTACCGCCAGCAGCTGCCCGCCTGAACGCCGGTCCCGCCCGAAGCCCGGCCGTCTGAAGCCCGTTCGCCCGACCCAGGCCGTCCGAACGCCGGCCTCGCCGTGCCCCGTTCCGCCCGCCGGTACGGGGCACGGTCGCGTTCTGGCTACGATCAGTGAGCACGGGGCAAGGACGCGTCTGGGAAGTTGGCGGGAGAAGACGGATGGCACACGCACGGGCCGGGCAGCCGGCGCAGCCGGATGATCTGGTGGATGTGGCGCGGCTGGTGACGGCGTACTACGCGCTGAAGCCGGACCCGCAGGAGGTCGGCCAGCGGGTGGCGTTCGGGACCTCGGGGCACCGGGGGTCCTCGCTGGACGCCGCGTTCAACGAGGACCACATCGCGGCGACCACGCAGGCGATCTGCGAGTACCGCTCCGGGCAGGGCATCGCCGGCCCGCTGTTCCTGGGCGCGGACACGCACGCGCTCTCGGAGCCGGCCAAGGTGACGGCGGTGGAGGTGCTGGCGGCCAACGGGGTGCAGGTGCTGCTGGACTCCGCGGACGGCTACACGCCCACGCCCGCGGTCTCGCACGCGATCCTGGCCCACAACCGGCGCAGCCCCCGGGCGCTGGCGGACGGCATCGTGGTGACGCCCTCGCACAACCCGCCGCGCGACGGCGGCTTCAAGTACAACCCGCCCAGCGGCGGCCCGGCCGGCTCGGAGGCGACCGGCTGGATCCAGGACCGCGCCAACGAGCTGATCCGCGAGGGCCTGCGCGGGGTCAAGCGGGTGCCGTACGCGCGGGCGCTGGCCGCGGCGACCACCGGCCGCCACGACTTCCTGGGCGCCTACGTCGAGGACCTGCCCGCGGTGCTGGACCTGGACGCGGTGCGCGCGGCGGGGCTGCGCATCGGCGCGGACCCGCTGGGCGGGGCGTCGGTGGCGTACTGGGCGCGGATCGCCGAGACGCACCGCCTGGACCTGACGGTCGTCAACCCGGTCACCGACCCCACCTGGCGGTTCATGACGCTGGACTGGGACGGAAAGATCCGCATGGACTGCTCCTCGCCGGCCGCGATGGCCTCGCTGATCGGGCGCCGCGAGGAGTACGCCATCGCCACCGGCAACGACGCGGACGCCGACCGGCACGGCATCGTCACCCCCGACGGCGGGCTGATGAACCCCAACCACTACCTGGCGGTGGCCGTCGACTACCTGTACCGCCACCGCGCGGACTGGCCCGTCGACGCCGCGGTCGGCAAGACGCTGGTGTCCTCCTCGATGCTGGACCGGGTCGCCGCCGACCTGAAGCGGGAGCTGGTGGAGGTGCCGGTGGGCTTCAAGTGGTTCGTCGACGGGCTGCTGGAGGGCTCGATCGCCTTCGGCGGCGAGGAGTCGGCCGGCGCCTCGTTCCTGCGCCGCGACGGCGGGGTGTGGACCACCGACAAGGACGGCATCCTGCTGGCGCTGCTGGCCTCGGAGATCACCGCCGTCACCGGCGCCACCCCCAGCGCGTACTACCGCGAGCTGACCGGGCGCCACGGCGCCCCCGCCTACGCCCGCGTGGACGCCCCCGCCGACCGCGAGCAGAAGGCGCTGCTGGCCCGGCTGTCCCCGGAGCGGGTCACCGCGCGCGAGCTGGCCGGCGAGGCGGTGACCGCGGTGCTGGCCAAGGCGCCCGGCAACGGGGCGGCGATCGGCGGCATCAAGGTGTGCACCGACAACGCCTGGTTCGCGGCCCGCCCCTCGGGCACCGAGGACGTGTACAAGATCTACGCCGAGTCCTTCCTCGGCGACGGGCACCTGGCCCGGGTGCAGGAGGAGGCCCGCGCCCTGGTGGGCGAGGTCCTCGGCGCCTGACCCGCGCTCACCGCCACGCCCCGGACCGGGACTCCCGGTCCGGGGCGTGCGGGTTTCCCCCCGTGTTCCCCTCCGGGTTTCCCCCGTGTTCCCCCGGCTGGACGGCCCCTGCCCGCCCCTCCCGCGTGGTCGCCGCCGCCACCGCCGTCGCCACCAGCGCCAGCACCGCCGCCGCGACCGGGAACCACCGCCCGCCCAGCACCGCGATCGCCGCACTGCCCGCCACACCCCCGGCCGCCGTCCCCAGGTACAGCGCACTGCTGTTCAGCGAGATCAGCAGCGGCGCGTTGCCCGGATCGATCGACGCCAGCCGGTGCGGCAGCGCCACCGACACCGCCCACCCCGCCAGCGGCACCACCGCCGCGTACGCCAGCGCCCCCGGCATGCTGCGTCCCAGCCACGGCAGCGCCGCGAACGCGCACGCCGCCACCGTCGAACCGGCCAGCAGCACCCGCCGCACCCCCACCCGGTCCACCAGGCGCCCGCCCAGCCAGCTGCCCGCCACCGACATCACCCCCGTCGTCAGCAGCACCAGGCTCAGCCGGTCGGCGTCGCCCCCGGTCGCACCCGAGACGGCGGTGGCCAGGTAGATGTAGACGCACTGGAAGGCCAGGAAGAACACCAGCGTGGTGGCCGCCGCCCCGAGCACCCGCCCCTGCCCCAGCGGCGCCAGCCGCGCCCGCAGCCCCGGCGCGGCGACGGGCTGCGGCAGGTCGCGCAGCAGCAACGCCAGCCCCACCAGCGCCGCCACGCCCAACGCCGTGACCAGCCACATCGTCATCCGCCAGTCGCTGCGCCCCACCCAGGTGCCCAGCGGCACGCCCAGCGCGGTGGCCACCGTCATCCCGCCCAGCACCGTGGCCAGCGCCCGTCCGCGCCGCTCGGGGGCGACCAGGGTGGTGGCCACCGCGTTGGCGGTCGGCGTGTACAGCGCGGCGCCGGCCGCCGCCAGCACCCGACTCGCCAGCAGCAGGCCGTAGTTCGGCGCGAGCGCGCTGAGCGCGTTGGCCGCGCTGAACACCACGAGCGCGCTCAGCAGCAGGCGCCGGCGCGGCCAGCGGGCGGTGAGCGCGGCCAGCACCGGGGCCAGCAGCGCGTAGCCGAGCGCGAAGACGGTGACCAGCTGGCCCGCGGCGGGCACCGACACCCCCAGGTCGGCGGAGACCGGGCCGAGGATGCCGGCGACGACCATCGAGTCGGTGCCCATGGCGAAGGTGCCGAGGGCGAGCAGGAGCAGGCGTACGGGCACGGGAAAGCCCCCCGATTGTTTGATGATAGGGCAACAGTTTGATGCTCGTCAAACACTAGGGATTGGTGGATGATTGTCAAACCAACCCCGGCCCGGCCGGCCCCCGTCCGGCCGGCCCCCACCCGACGAGGACCACGCGCCATGCCCGAAGACGAGCGGCTTCCCCAGCCCGCCACCGCCGACATCGACCTCGTCACGGTGCTGCACGCCCTCGGCGACCCGGTCCGTATGACGCTGCTGCTCAGCTACGCCGACGGCGCCGAACACTCCTGCGCCCCCCGCGACCTGGGCCTGGAACACCTCCACAAGTCGACCGTCTCCCACCACATGCGCGTCCTGCGCGAGGCCGGCGTCACCACCACCCGCGTCGCCGGGCGCAACCGCTTCGTCAGCCTGCGCCGCACCGACCTCGACGCCCGCTTCCCGGGCCTGCTCGACGCCCTCCTGGCCGCAGCGCCCGCCGCGTCCGCCTGAGCGCTCCACTCCGGGGCCTATGACCGAGGTCGTACCCGCCGCCCGCCGCTCCTCCGCCGGCCCGACGCGCCCTGCCCGCACCACCTCGAGATCACCCTCGACCGCTGAGCCCCGGGCGCGGGGCCCCGCCGCACGCGTGGGATGCTCACCCCGGCGGGAAACCGGATCGGGAAGGGGTGGCGGCGTGCCGATCAGGGGCGTGCTCTTCGACGTCGACGACACCCTGTTCGACTACTCGGGTTCGGAGGAGGCCGGCATCCTCGCCCACCTGCGGGACCAGGGGCTGCTCGACCGCTTCCCCGGGCCCGGGGCGGCCCTGGTGCTGTGGCGCGCGGTCATGGAGGCTCAGTACGCCCGCTTCCTGGCCGGCGAGCTCACCTTCACCGGCCAGCAGCACGAACGCGTCCGGCACTTCCTCGCCCACCTCGGCCAGGACACCGCCGGCCTGCCCGACCACGAGGCCGCCGCCTGGTTCGCCGGCTACGCGGCCCACCGCGACGCGGCCTGGGCGGCCTTCCCCGACGCCGGACCCGTCCTGGCGAGGCTCGCCCCCGGCTACCGCCTCGGGATCGTCTCCAACTCCAGCGCCGACCACCAGCGCCGCAAGCTCGGCGCCGTCGGCCTGCTGCCCTACTTCGGCGACACCCTGGTCTGCTCCGACCAGCACGGCGAGGCCAAGCCCGCGCCGGGCATCTTCCTCGCCGGGTGCGCCGGCCTCGGGCTCGCGCCGCGGGAGGTCGCCTACGTCGGCGACAAGTACGCCCTCGACGCCGTGGGGGCCCGCGACGCGGGACTGCGCGCGTACTGGCTCGACCGGGCCCGCAGTGGCGCACCGGTCGCGGACGGCGTCCGCGTCCTCCACGCCCTCGACGACCTGCCCGCCGCGCTTGACGGCTGAACCCACCGCCCGTCGCCTGCCGGGTCGGTGGGTCCCGGAGCGGGAAGTCGGCGGGGCCGACTTCCCGCTCCGCGCGCCGAGGTGTCCGTCAGTAGGGGATCGGGCGGTTCTCGCGGGCCCACAGCTGTTCGGCCTCGCTCTGGGGCGGGGGCGGGGAGATCCCGTCCATCATCCACAGGTCCCGGGGCGTCTCGTCGATGTGGAACTCGCAGTACAGGCCACGCCCGGTGGTGTGGGGCGCGAGGAGGGCGGCGAGGGCTTCCCGGGTGCGCTTGCGCAGGTCGGGGTCCTCGGTGTGCCGGGCGATGTGCTCGACCACGATCCGCACCGCATCGTGCGCGGGCTGGTCGCCGACGTGGAAGGAGTCGGCGGCGATCTCGTGGAAGAGCGTCACCACGTAGAACTTCGGCAGCCCGAAGCGGGTGTAGAACCCGGTGATGTCGGCGGCGAGGCGCTGCTTCTGGTCGGGGGTGTAGGTGCCGGGAGGGTGGTAGACGTGCCACAGGGGCATGGGTGTTCTCCTCGGGATCGGGCGTGGTGCCGGAAGGGGGCGCGGCTCAGCGGCCGATGGGCAGGGTGAGGCCCTCCACCGGGCCGGAGAGCGCGGACTTGAGCGCCCGGGTGACGTCGTCGACGAGCACTTCGCGCTCGCCGCGCTCGACGCCGTCCAGGACGATGCGGGCCACCTCGGCGGCCGGGAGCTTGTCGACGGGCAGGGCCGCCACCATGTCGGTGTCCGCGAAGCCCAGGTGCACGCCGACGACCTGGGTGCCCTGGGCGGCGAGCTCGACGCGCAGGGAGTTGGTGAGCGACCACAGGGCGGCCTTGGAGGCCCCGTAGGCGCCCGCGCCCGCACCCCAGGACAGCGCGGAGTGGATGTCCACCAGGGCCCCGCCGCCGCGGCCCGCCAGCACCGGCGCGAAGGCCTGGGCGATGCGCAGCGGGCCGAGCACGTTGGTGTCGAAGGTGGCCTGGACCTGGCGCAGGTCGGCGGTGAGCAGCGCCCCCGGATACAGGACGCCGGCGTTGTTGACGACGATGTCGACGTCCTGGACGTGCTCGGCCAGGGCGGCCACCGAGGCGTCGTCGGTGACGTCCAGGGCGAGGACCTCCACCCGCTCGTCCTCGCTGCGGTCGGGCGTGCGGGCGGTGGCGTAGACCTTCTTCGCGCCGCGCGCCAGCAACTCCTCGACGAATGCCCTGCCAAGGCCGCGCCGGCCTCCGGTGACCAGGGCGACGGAGCCTTCGATCGCGGTCATGTGCGTCTCCTCGCTCTCAAGGTGGCGGTGCCCGTGTCCGGCACCACCCTTTTAGATTACTATCATCATCTAAAAGGGGTGGGAAGGTGGGAGCACCACAAACAGGAGCGAAGGAAGGGAGCGCAGGCATGCCCCGCGTGTCACGAGCCGAGGCCGAGCGCCGCCGCCGCCAGGTGATCGACAGCACCGCCAGGCTGATCCGGGAGAAGGGCGCCGACCAGGTCAGCGTCCCCCAGGCGATGGCCACCGCAGGCCTGACGCACGGCGGCTTCTACCGGCACTTCGCCTCCAAGGACGACCTCGTCGCCCAGGCGCTCGGCGCGGCCTTCGCCGAACGCCGCGAGGCCATGGACCACCTCGCCGACGAACCCGCGGCCGAAGGTCGCACCCCCCGCGCCGAGTTCCTCGCCCGCTACCTCTCCACCCCCCACCGGGACAACCCCGGCCAGGGCTGCGCCGCCGCCGCGCTGGCCGCCGACGCCGCCCGGGCCGAGCCCGGCACCCCGCTGCGCACCGCCTTCACCGCCGGCCTGCGCGACCTCGTCGACGGCTTCCAGTACCTGCCCGACCCCGCCGAACGCGAGGCCGCGCTCGCCGACCTGTCGACCCTGGTCGGCGCCCTCCTGCTGGCCCGCGCCAGCGAGGACCGGGAGCTGTCCGGCGAACTCCTGGCCGCCGCCCGCCACCGGCTGTCCGCCCCAGCCCCCGCCCCCGCCCCCGCCGTCCGCGTAAGGGCCGCAGCCGGACCGGGGGAGGGGCCCGCAGGCCCGTGATCGCGCGCACCCCGCCGGGGTCCAGGTGGAGCTTGTACGCGGTGCTGCACTCGCTGATGAGCGTGCCCACCTTCGCGCCGCAGGGGCGCAGCTGATTCATGCCACTCCGGCCGTCGAGGCCGCAGCGCCCCCGGGAGCGCCCCCCAGCCGGGATGCGGCTGGAGTGACGGTGCGTCATCGGGGTGCAGGACCGCGGTGTTCCGGGGCCCCGCGGACACCAGGAACCCGTCGCCGTCCGGATCGCCGACGCAGGGACCCCCGGCGAAGACCGGCACGCAGGCGCCGGAGGGCACGAGCGGGGCGCCCCACGGCCCGGGTTCCAGGGCGAAGAAGCCGGGCGGCGCGACGGGATCCGTCGGCCTCGCGATAGCCCTGGTCCATCGGACGGGCGGGCACCTCGGGCAGCCTGGTCAGCGATCCGGCGATTGGATGATCGCAGGTCGCCCACACGAACACGGCCACGGTCACCCGGTGTTCGTAACACCCGGCGGGCGCCCCGCCAACCGGATCGGCCGCCGTGGTTTAGCCGTCGGCGCCGAACAGCGCGCGGTAGCCGGCCAGCCCGCTCACGCAGCCCGCACCGGTTTACGCCCCGCCGGTCCGGGCGGGCACCACGACCCCGCCCCACGCAGGGCCGGCCGCACCGGCCGACACCGACGACCCGGCCATCGGCACCGTCGGTGTCGTCCAGGCCGCCGCCGACGCCGCCGCCTACACAGGCGTCGCGGACGTGGCCGCCCACCGGGCCCGCCAGGCGAAGGCTCCCCCGGAAACCGTGTTCCGGGGGAGCCTTCGGCATACCGCCCGCGACGGCGCTTGCCGTGGTGTCGCGGCACGTGATCGGATGATGGCAGCATCGCGTGCCGGTGACGGACCGCGTCAGGCATGGAGGTGTGGAACCGAAGGGACCGCCCTCCGTGGCTTCCCCCGACGGCGACCGTGTGGTCGCCCTGAGCCTTCAGCTCTCCCAAGCACATCAGGAACTGCGCCGCCGGATCGGCGCGGTCAGGGCCGGAATCGGCCAACGCCGGCTGGACGACGACACGCTGCGCACCCACTGCCTGGCCTTCTGCGCCGAGCTGACGGCACACCACCAGGGCGAGGACGAGGGCGTGTTCGCCCACCTCGTGCGCGAACGCCCCGAGCTCGCCGGGACGGTCGCCAAGCTCGTCGAGGACCACGAGATGATCGCTGCCATCCTGGCCAGGGTCCGCGAACTCGCCGACCACGCCGCCGAATCGCCCGGCGAAGGCCTGGAGGCGGTCGGGCGCGAACTCGACGGACTCACGGCGATCATGGAATCCCACTTCGCCTACGAGGAACGGACGATCAGCAAGGCCCTCGACAGCGTCGTACCTGACAGCGGCTGGTCCGACCAGGTGTTCCGGTTCGGCTGACAACGTCCGTCGGCACGTCACCTGCTGCGGGCGGACGGCGCGAAGGTCGCCGTGGCGCAGTGGAACGGCGCCGACGGGACCGGGATGCCTCCGGGCACGGGGTCAGAACTTCCAGACCTGGTCGTCGAAGGCGGGGACGCAGTCCCACACCTTGGCGGGGGCGCCGTTTTCCTGCCAGGAGGGGAGGGCGAGGCAGCGGTTGTTGGAGGTGTTGCGGAGCTGGTAGCCCTTGGTGTCGACCCGCGGGCAGCAAGACGGCGGCGACACCGACATCACCCTGGAGAACGGGGGGTCGCTCACCAGCACCGACCACCACCCGTTCTGGTCCGAGGACCAGCGCACCTGGCTCGACGCCGCCGACCTGAAGACCGGTCAAGCACTCCGGGACCCCGCCGGCCGGCCGCAGCGGATCGAGGACATCCGGCACTGGAACACCCTCTGGTGGCGGGCGGCAGTCTGGCCTCTAGATCATCTGCCGGGGGTCTTCGCCGGTTCCGGCCCGTCCGCGCCGACGGGCCGGAACCGGCGAACGGTCACACTCCGATGAAGCTCACCGTCTCCGTCATGTCCGCCCGCCCGGTACGCAGCCGCGGCACGCCTTCCTTCTCGAATCCCACCGCGACACCGCAGAACAGTGCGAGCCTGTCATCGGCTCCGACTATGTGGCTGACGGTCTTTCGGTACATCGTCCACATCACCTGGGGGCAGCTGTGCAACCCTTCCGCCCTCAGCAATAGCATGACCGTCTGCAAGTACATTCCCGCGTCCCCCCACTGTCCGGGCCCCATCGTCCGGTCGAGGTAGCAGAACAGCGCGACCGGCGCCCCGAACGCCTCCGAGTTCAAGGCGGCGATCTTTGTGGGCCTGTCGGGGTCGTCGCGCTCGATTCCCAGCGCCTTGTACCGCTGGGCGGCCGCGGCGGAGAAGCGATCCAGATACGGCGAGGTCAGTTCGGCCGGGTACATCGGATACTCCCGCTCATCGCCCGGGTCTCCCGCCAGTGCCCGGGCCGTCGCGCGTTTCTTCAGTTCGGCCAAGGGCTCGCCGGTCACGACATACACATGCCACGGCTGGAGGTTCCCACTCGACGGAGCCCTCGTTGCCGCGGCCAGGACTCGTTCGAGTACCCCTTTGGGTACCGGCTCATCGCTGAACGCCCGCACGGCCCGGCGGCTGTCCACGGCTTCATACACATCCATGTCTTCTCGTCCTCTCGCTCAGCGACAACCACCTCTCTACCCCTTCAGCACGCACAAGGAGTTCCTGGTGGTGGGCGCAGTCTGCCGTGTGGATCGTCTGTCAGCGGGCGACTTCGAGGTTGGTCAGGACGAGCAGGACGAGCAGGGCGCGCAGGAGCTGGGTGGCGCGGACGGGGGCGGTGCGGAGTTTGGTGAGAATCCGCCAGTTCTTCAGGTGGGCGAAGCCGTGTTCGACTGGGGCGCGTCCGGCCGCGAGGATACGATTGGCCACCTTCTGGCCAAGGGTGAGCTTGCGGGCGCGGGTGGCCTTGAAGCCGGTGACGACCACGGGGTCGTCGGGGTCGTCGTCCAGGCCAAGGAAGCCGGGGTCTGCCAGCGCACCGAGCCCGGCGTCGCGCAGGTGGGCGAGGAGGTGGTCGCGGCGGGCGGCGGTGATGTCGTGGGTGCGGCCGGGGCGGGCGGCCGAGATCCAGACCAGTCGGCCCTTCTCGTCGGTCAGGGCGAGGAAGCGCAGGCCGGGGCGGTGGTGCTTGCCGGAGTAGTTCGGGCGGTTGTCTTTGCCGGTGCGGCGCTGGGTGGGGATGAGGGTGCCGTCGACCAGGACGACCTCGCCGCCCCGTTTGGCGATGTTCTTCAGAGCGCGGTCCAGCCGTGGGGCCTTCGCGGCCAGCAGGCCGATCAGCTCGTCGCGCCAGCGGCGCACGGTGGTGGCGGAGACGCCGTTGCCGCCGGCCATGTCGGCCAGGCGCTGGTCGTGCCGCAGAACGGCCAGGACGATCACCGCGATCCGGCCCGGCGGCAGGGCCCGCCAGCGTGAACCTATCGCCTTCAGATGGCGTCGCAGCAGGTCAGCGAGGTGGGTGACGGTGCTCGTGGACAGCGGCAGACGGCACTGGTAGACAAGGGGGACGGTGTCCCCGGTCGGCTCTTCGGTTTTGGTCACACAATCCCAACTACCGTCGACGGCAACCTGGTTACGCCAGAACCAGACCTACGGCCAGGCGGCCGCCGCGGGTCACGGACGGGTGGAGAACCGGCCGTCGGGGAACTTGCGCAGCCAGCCACGCTCGGCCAGCTTGGTCAGCTTCCCGCGCAGCGGCTCCAGCTTGCCCCGGATGCCGGTGTCCAGGCCGAGCACCTCGCCGACCTGCCGGACCATGACCGGGGCGCCCGCCTGCCGGACGACAGCGAGGATGCGCTGGTAGTCCGGCGGGAGCGCCGACTGGAACGGAGTCACGCCAGCCCCTCCCACCAGCCAACTTCAAGATGGCGCAGGCTCTCTGAAGGACTTCGCCGACAAGGTCGTCAAGGCGAAGTCCTACCATGACTTCCCCGCCGGGGCGAAGCGGACGGACACCGTCCTGGAGGCCCTCAAGCCGGAGAAAACGACCAAGATCTTCTTCAACCTGGACTACATCGGGAAGGAGAACGCGAAGAGGTGGGCCGAGCAGGCCATAGACGCCGCGAAGCCCGGCGACCACGCCACGGCCTGGGAGCCGGCACAGATCAAGAAGGCGCCACCGGAGGTGCAGAAACGCGTGCAATGGTACGAGAATGGCAAGGTCACTACGAGCCCCTTCGAATGAGGGACGACATGACGTTCCTGGCTGGCATCGACCAGTTGCCCCTGCGGATCGAGCGTCCGTTCCGGCCCTGGTCCTACTCGGTGTCCCATCGGACATTGGTGCTGCGCGGTGCGCCGCGGGAACCGGACGGTGGTCTGGAGATCGAGTTCATCAACGTCGCGGCGATGAAGATCCGGCGCGGGTACAGCGAACTGCGCATCACCCGGGCCAGTGAAGTCCCCGAGATCGAGGGGTTCCTCGACATCCCTGAGGAGAGCCGCGACTCATATCACGCCTTGCTTCTGTCCGACGGAGACCACCACGGCTTCGTGGTGTGCAGCATCATGAGCGTCTCGTCGCTGAACTGACGCTCCATCATCTGGAGCTCGAAGACCCGAGGCGCCCCGCCGGATCCGTCCGGCGGGGCGCCTCGGCACACACGCGGCTGCCGGGTCGGGGTTGGCTGCTACCGGGCGTCGAACTCGCCGGCGCGGATGGCGGTGACGAAGGCCTGCCAGGCTGGGGTGGGGAAGAGGAGGGCGGGCCCGGCGGGGTCCTTGGAGTCGCGGACGGGCTGCACATCGGTGAAGCCGTCGGCGACCTCGACGCAATCGCCGCCCTGGCCGCTGTAGCTGCTCTTGCGCCAGGAGGTGGGGTGGTTGCTCATCAACGCGGTTGCCTCCTGATCGGGCGGTGCCAACTGGCAGCCACCGTACGGTCGGCGTGAGAAGTCGGCGGGGTCGACTTCTCACGCGGGGTGCTTGGGGGCGGCGAGGCGGTGGCCGTCGTGGGAGCGGATGCGGACGGCGTAGACCTCGCTCATGTCGACGCCGACCTTGATCCCGGTCTCGTCGAAGATCTCGCGGCGCAGGCCGTCCTCGACGGTCTCGGTCAGCCCCAGCACCCCGCCCGGGGCTCCCCGGTCCCGTTGCCGGCCCGGCGGATCGCCAGCACGCGCCCGTCCGCGCGGACGACCGCCCCCGCGACGGACACGGAGTGCAGCGGTGTTGGGTTGGGCGACTCGGCATGGTTGCTCATGGGCAGCAGGAGGGCAGGGGTTTCGTCGTGGGCGGCGCCGCAGCCATCAGTGCGGGCCGGTGCGGATGTCGCGGCCCCGGGACCAGAGTTCCTCGATGTGCTCGGCGAAGCGGTCGAACATACCGTTCTCCTCGCTGCGCCGCAGGTGCATCAGTGGCGAGTCGTGGCCGACGGCGCGGGCGAGATGGGGTGTGACGAGGGCGTGCTCGTCGAATCGGAAGACAGAGAGGCCGACGTGGTTCGGGCCGTCGTCCGGAGCACTGAAGCGGGCCTCGACCCGCTCGGAGCCGGAGAGTTTGGCCAGGTTCTCCAAGGTGACCCTGATCCTGGTGGACACCGTGAGGGCGACGTCCTCGATCTGCTCGCGCTGGCGCGTCGTGTCGGAGTCCGGATCCCCGAGGAGAAAGCGGACCCGGCAGCCGCCCTCGGCCTTGCGCTGAAGGGTCTGCAACAGGGCGGGCTGCTCCAGCCAGACGAAGTAGTTGGTGTAGCCGGCGAGGAACACGTCGGACCGGGCCTCGGCGATCAGCTGCGCCCAGACCGACTGCGGGCAGGCCGATCGGTACGGGTAGACGGCGAACACCTCCCGGTCGTGCCCGGTCTTGACGTTCGCCCGGACGGTGTTGGGCCAGATCACTCGTTCATCAACCCCTGAGGTCGCGGCGGGTGGGTTGAATCAGGTAACCAGGTGAGGGGTTGAGAAGGCGCCGCCGCCCCGTGGCGGAGCGGCGGCGCACAGGGTGGTGAACAGGGGTGGCGGGGTCGCCTACTCGCGCCGGTCGGGGCGTGCGTGCGCGTAGTGTCGGGAATATGGCGAGCGATCATCTTGGGGATCGGGTCAAGCGGCTGCGGCGCTTGACCGATCTGACACAGGAGGGCCTGGCTGAGAAGTCGGGCGTGTCGCTGGATGTGGTCCGGAAACTTGAGCAGCAGCGGAAGCATTCGGCGCGGCTTCCGACACTTCACGCGCTGGCCAAGGGGCTTGGTATCGAGCTGACTGCGCTTCTGGGCGATCCGCCGGCGGTGCCGTCGACAGGTGACGCGGACCCGCCGGGCCTGGTCGCGGTGCGGCGGGCGATCATGCCGCCCTTGTTCACGCCGCTGCCGGTGGCGGACGGCGCGGAGAAGTTGTCCCTTCCGCTGCTGCGTGGCGAGATCGCAGAGGCCTGGACCCTGTATCACGCGGCCGACTTCGGCAGGGTCATGGAGACGCTGCCGACGATAATCGCGGATGCCCGCCTCGCGGCGGCCGTGGGACGCGGCGAGGACCGCCTGGCCGGTAACCACGCGCTCGGAAAAGCTCTCCAACTGGGCGGACATCTCGCGATCCGTCTCGGGAAGACAGATCTCGGCCTGTCCAGTCTCGAACGGGCAATAGCGGCAGCGGACTCGGCAGAAGACCCGCTGCTGGGAGCGATGATCTGCAACTCGGTGGCCTGGGCGTATCAGCGTCAGAACCGCCTCGGCGACGCGCAGACGCTGGCCATCCACGCAGCGGACGGAGTGGAGCACGAGCACTCGTTGAAGGCGGAGGGGCTCAAGGTATGGGGCGGACTGATCATGTCCGCAGCCACCAGCACGGCCCGAAGCGGCGACTATGACGGAGCATCCGAGATGATGCTGACCGCAGAACAAGCGACCAGACGCCTTTCGAAGCTCCCTCCCTCGGCCGACGGCCGGATGGTCAGCGTGTTCAACAGCTCCTCGGTGCGCATCGAGCGGGTTCGGCTCGCGGTCCAATTCGCCCGGCCGGAGGAAGCCTTGGGGCTCGCGAAGGGAATCCGGCTCAGCAACGACACCCCGGTGTCCTGGCGGACCTGGCTGCTCCTGGACGTGGCACGCGCGTACACGGACATGGGGGACGCAGCGGGAGCGGTGGCGACCTTGGAGAAGCTCCAGCGAGTAGCGCCGGGCTGGATGCGGCACCACACCCTCGCCGTGGCCATCGTCTCCGACCTCTGGGCAGGTCCGGCGTGCCCGCCCGGCCTGAAGAGGCTTGCCCGCTCCCTGGGGCTGGCTGACTAGATCCCAAAACTAGGACGTTCCGTCCCTGTTGATGTCGTGGCCGCCACGAGAATCTCTCCGTACGGATACGGAGAGGAGTCAAAAGGTGACTGTTGGTATCAAGCTCCACGGCTACGGGGTCCGCTGGGACCGGAGGGCCGGTGTTACCGGGTGCGGAACGAGACGACGGGGGAGTGGCTGCGCAGCGGTACCTCGGGTGAGCTGGCCTCCTTCAGCTCCTCTCCGCCGCCTTCAGTGCCTGGCGGGGGTTCGAGGTGCGGCGGCGGGTGGGGGCGTGATGGGATCCGTCCTCAACCGGGCCACCGCCGATCAGCGGCGGGATGCGGCCGACGTCGTCGACGACCTGACCACCGTCCTTGCCCTCGGCGGGGTGAAGTTGCCGTCGGTGGAGGTGGATTGGGAGCACGGGCGGATGACCGGGTGCTACCTGATCAGCCTGGGCTCGGCCCGCCCGTCCGAACTCCTCCGCGTCGTCGACCTGCTGCGCGAGGGTCTGCGTTACGAGCGCCTGACGTATGACGACTGATCTGGCCGCCCGCCTGCTCTGGTGGGCGTGTTTCGCCGCCGCTCTCCTCGCCGGGTTCAACTGGCGTGACAGCAACAGAAAGTAAGCCCCCCGATGCGGGACCCCCGCCTTCTCGGCAAGCCGCCGGTGTGCCGGCTCGGCTGCCTCGTCCTCGTCCGCAACCCGCGCGGCGACGTGCTGCTCGTCGACCCCGACTACATGGACGGCCTGATCCTGCCCGGTGGCGCCGCCCGGCCCAACGAGCCGCCCAACCTGGCCGCCGCCCGCCACCTGCGGGCCGAGACCGGCCTCAACCTCCGCCTGACCGACGTCCTGGCGGTCGACTTCACCCCCGCCGACCGCTACCTGGAGCGCCTCAACCTCGTCTTCGACGGCGGCACCATCACCGAACACGCCGCCGCCCGTCTCACCGTCCCGCCCCAGCACCGCAGTGGCCTGCTCGGCGCCCGCTTCGTCCCCGCCCACGACCTGCTCGACGTCATGGCCCCCGCCCAAGCGGCCCGGGCCGCCGAGGCCCTCGCCAACCGCGCCGTCCCGCTCCTCCTCCACGGCCAGCGCACCACCTGTGACGAGGACCGGCCCCCACCGCGTTAGACGCCGGGGCCTGTGACGAAAGTGCTGGTGCTGCCTGGCCGCAGATCGGTAGCGGACCGAGCGGTGCTTCGGGCGGGATCTCGTGCATGGTCTCGGTGTTGCCGAACGCGGCGATCGACTGTGCGGATGCCCATGAGCCGGCTCGGTTCTGGAGTGAGGGGCTCGGATGTCCGCTGCATCCGGAGGACAACCCGGGTGATCCGGAGACTGAGGTGATGCTCCCGGAGGGCCCGCTGCTGCACTCCAACCAGGTGCCGGAACCGAAGACGATCAAGAACCGGTTCCACCTGTGCCTGCGTCCGAAGACCACGCCGCTGGTCTGCTCCGACCAGCACGGCGAGGCCAAGCCCGCGCCGGGCGTCTTCCGCGCCGGCTGCGCGGCCCTGGACCTGGCCCCGCACGAGGTCGCCCACGTCGGCGACAAGTACACCCTGGACGCCGAAGGCGCCCGCGACGACTGAACCGTGCGCGGGGCCCCGGCCGGGTTCGGCCGCCCCGTGCCCCCCGCACTCGCACCCGCAGGCCGCGCCGAACTGCCCCAAAACGAGCGGGGGATGGGGCTAGGGTGAGGATATGGTTGCACACTACAAGGAAGAAGCGGCCACGGCTGACCAGGAATTCGTCAGCGCCCCCGCCCTGATCCTGCAGTCCCTCGCCGCCGACCCCGACCGGCACGCCCTCACCACCGCCGACGGCACCGAGATCACCGCCGGCGACTTCGCCGCCGCCACCTACCGCCTCGCCCACGAACTCCTCGCCCGCGGCGCGGCCCGCGGCACCACCGTCACCCTGCTCACCGGCAACACCGCCGAAGCCCTCAGCGCCCGCTACGCCGCAGGCCTGGCGGGCGCGCGGGTGGTCAGCCTGTACGACGGCATGAGCGCCCCGGTCCTGGCCGAGATCACCACGAGCGTCGACACCACCGTCCTGCTCGTCGACGCCGAACGCACCGCGGTGGCCGCCGAGTTGCTCCCGCTGGTCGACGTGCCCACCGTCCTCGCCCTGGGCCCGGGAGCGGCGGCGGCCGGCGAGGACGTGATCGCCGCCGCCCACCACCACCCCGCCCGGCCGCCCGCCGTCCGGGTCGGCCCGCACGACGACCTCGGCATCCGCCACACCGGCGGCACCACCGGCATCCCCAAGGGCATCCTCAGCCTGCACGGCCCCTACCAGCGCGTCTTCGACATCCCGTGGGGCGGCGGCGCGGACACCGGCGCGCCCCGCTTCCTCGCCGCCACCTCGCTCGCCCACCTCGCCGGGATCTACACCGATCTGACGCTGCGCCACGGCGGCACGGTGGTCTTCCAGCGCGCCTTCGACCCCGGCGCGGTGCTCGCCGCCGTCGAACGCGAACGCATCACCGACCTGTGGGTGCTGCCCCCGCTGCTCTACCAGCTGCTCGACCACCCGGCGATCGGCCGCACCGACCTGTCCAGCCTGCAGCGCATCTCCTACGGCGGCTGCGCCGCCTCGCCGACCCGGGTGCGCGAGGCGCTCAAGGTGTTCGGGCCGATCCTGGTGGGCGGCTACGGCATGTCGGAGGCGCAGAACATCGCCGTGCTCGCCCCGCACGAGCACGACCGCATCGGCCGCGGCGGCCGCGGCGGCCGCGGCGGCCAGGTCGCGGTCGGCCGCCCGCTGCCGGGCGTCGAGGTGGTGATCCGCTCCGGCGACGGCACCGAACTGCCGGCCGGCGAGCAGGGCGGGATCTTCGTGCGCTCGGCCACCCTGATGGCCGGGTACTGGAAGCGGCCCGACCTCACCGCCGAGGTCCTGCGCGACGGCTGGCTGGACACCGGCGACGTCGGCTACCTCGACGAGGACGGCTACCTCTACCTGGCCGACCGCCTCAAGGACACGATCATCGTGGTCGGCGGGCACGTCTACCCCTCCGAGGTGGAGGACCTGCTCCTCACCCACCCCGCGATCGCCCAGTGCGCGGTCTTCGGCGTGCGCGACGCCCAGGAGGCCGAGCACGTCCACGTCGCCGTCGTCCCGGCGCCGGGGCAGCGGCCGCAGCTGGCGGACCTGCGCGCGTTCGTCGCGGCGGGCAAGGGGCGCATCTACGCGCCGCAGGCCCTGCACCTCGTGGACGCGATCCCGCTGACGTCCGTCGGCAAGCCGGACAAGAAGCGGCTGCGCGAGCTGGCGGCGGGCTGAGGGCACCCCCGGGGCCCCTGATGGCGCGGGAAGTCGGCGGGTCCGACTTCCCGCGCGCGGCGTCCGGCGGGGCCGTTACGCGACAAGCGACAAGGTCGACTGCTCCGCGCCGGCGTCGTCCCCGCCCCGCGCCGGCCCTGCGTTCAGCGGCGGCCCAGGACCTCCGCGATGCGGACGAACCCGTCCTCGCCGTGGCCCAGTCCGATGGCGCGGCGGGCCATGCCCTCGGCCGCGCGCATCACGCCCGCGTCGATGCCGTGGCCCTCCGAGGTGTGGACGATGTGGGCCATGGACGACACCGCCGAGGTGAGCGGGTTGCCCTCGCCGGAGAAACTGCCGCCGTCCACTCCTTCCGCGAGCTGCTCGAAGAGCGGCGGCAGGATCGCGCCGATGCCCTTGGCGAACGGCGCCAGCTCCCGCGCGGTGACACCCTCCGCCCGCGCCACCGCCAGGGCGTGCGCGTAACCCGCCATCGCGGTCCAGAAGACGTCCAGCAGCGCGATGTCGTAGGCCGCCGCCCGCCCGATCTCCTCCCCGAGGTGGGTGTGGGTGCCGCCCAGCGCGTCCAGCACCGGCCGGTGCTCCCGGTAGAGCCCCTGCGGGCCGCTGTGGATGAACACCGCGGCCGGCGTCCCGATGGTCGTGGTCGGTGTCATGATCGCGCCGTCCAGGTACCCGATGCCGTGCCCGGCCGCCCAGGCCGCGGTGGACCGGGCCCGGGCCGGGGTGTCGGCGCTCAGGTTCACCACCGTGCGCCCCTTGAGCGCACCGGCGACCGCGTCCGGCCGCAGCACGGCGTCGGCCGCGTCGTAGTCCACCACGCAGAGCACGGTCAGAGCGCTCGCGGCGACCGCCTCCTGGGCCGACCGGGCGCCGATCGCGCCCCGCTCGACCAGTTCGCGCTCCCTGCCCGGCGTCCGGTTCCAGACCGTGGTCCGCAGACCGGAATCCAGGAACGCCCCGGCCAGGGCCCGACCCATCGGACCCAGACCGAGCACGGTGACGGCAGACTGTCCGTCGTGAGGGGACATGAAGCAACTCCCTTGAAATATCGGCATACAGTGACGAACGGGACGAGGATGACGCGCAGCCGTGCCCAGGAAACGAATGTCTGCGGAGTGACCGCCGCGATCGCCGTGATCGACGGCAAGTGGAAGACCGTTCTCCTGTGGCTGCTGGAGTCCGGTCCGCACCGCCCCGGCGAGCTGCGCCGGCGGCTGCCGGGCCTCAGCGAGAAGGTGCTGACCCAGGCGCTGCGCGAGATGGAGGCCGACGGGCTGGTGCACCGGGAGGTGCACGACGGGCTGCCGCTGAAGACGGTGTACTCCCTGACCGCGTTCGGCCGCGAGCTTTCGCAGGCGTTGGCCCCCGTCTCCGACTGGGGCCATCGCCGTCTGGAGAAGCTCGCCGAGGCCCGATCGGCCTCCTGATACCTCGACACCCCCGTCTCGCGTGGACCCGGCGGCCCCGCGACCGCCCACCACCAGGTTCGCCTCGCCCCCGCGCGCCGACAAGTACCCACTAAAAAGTGGCCACTGCCCGGTTCGACGTGAGCTGCTCGGCAACCGTGGTTCCGGGCCGCGGACCAGGCCGGTCGACCGCTACCGGCTCCGGTCTGTGGGACATCACCGCGGCTCGGGGAAACGGTGACGGGGTGCTCTGCGAGGACGTTCTCGCCCGGTGGCGCCCTGGCGCCCTGGTGCCGGTGTGCTCGGTCAGGACCGGAGCCGTCCGCAGTGCCCACCCACGGGCTGTTGCGCCGGCGGTGAACACCGGCCCGACCGGGCCCGACGATCACTACCGTCCAGTCCCTTGACGACGGTCACCACACGCACGGTCGAGTACCCGGCCGACGGCCTGACGATGATCGGGCACCTCGCCCTCCCGGCCGGTGCCGACCGCCGACCCGCGGTCCTGATCGGGCCCGAGGGGCCGGGCCTGAACGACTTCCAGCGCCGCCGGGCCGACGCCCTCGCCGAACTCGGCTACGTGGCACTGGCCTTCGACCTCCACGGCGGGCGCTGGTTCACCGACCCCGAGGAGATGCTGGCCCGCGTGATGCCGCTGCTCGCCGACCCCGACCGGATGCGGGGCATCGGCCACGCGGCACTCGACGTACTGCGCGCCGAACCGCGGACCGACCCCGACCGGATCGCCGCCATCGGCTACGGCACCGGGGGCGCCATCGCGCTGGAACTCGGGCGCGACGTCGTCGACCTGCTCGCCGAATGCCTGCCCGTGACGCCGTGATCCGCCCGGCAGCCGCGATTCCCCGAACTCCGCGGCGCAGCAGGTCAGCCGACGGCATCGAGGACCGGCGCCCAGACGGCACCGGTGAGTGCGGCCACCGCCTGCTGCTCGGAGAGCGGGGGAGTGGCGCGGGTGGGCTTCGGTGTGTCGGCGCCGCTGCCGCCGCCGGTGCTGTTCCACTGCACCAGCTGAAGCTGCGCGCCGGTCGACTTCAGGGTCACCGTCACCGTCCAGCGGCGGGCGGTGTCGGCACCGGCCGGGTGCTTGGCCGCGTTCTGCTCCGACATCACCACGGCCCCGCCGGGAAGCGCGGCACTGCTCGGCAGCTCGCTCACCGTGCAGGTGTCACCTGCGGCACGCGCGGACTTCTTCTGGTCGCAGCTCAGCCCGTCGCCGTCCCTGAGCGGCAGCTTGAGCCGCAGGGCCGAGACGCCGACCAAGGCGGGGCCGTGCCCGTCGTCGACGAGCACCGCACCGTTGGCGACGAGCCCGGCGGACGGATCCGAGGGGTTGTTGCTCTGCCCGCTCGCCTGGCTGAACCGGGCCCCGGGGAACATCATCTCCACGGCCTCGATCATCTGGGTGTCGGTGACCGCGGAACGCGGCATCGCCAGCGCCGCCGGCTCGATGTCGGATCCCGCGGAGCGGGTCCCGGCGAGCACGCCGGGGAGCACCAGGCCGGCCGCCACGATCACGGCGCAGGCGCCCCCGACCCCGGCGACGACGCCGGCGTTGCGCCGACGCCGACGGCTGCGCCCGCGCTCGACGGCCCCGCTCAGGAGCGTGGTGAGATCGGGTTCGAGGGAGTCGGTCGTGCGGTCCAGGGCATGGGCGAGGTCTGCTTCGAACGGCATGCCGGTGTCACCTTTTCTGTCGCTGATGGGAGGGTTGTGGCGGATTCGGCCTGCGGGCCCGCCGCTCAGTGCGGGACCAGGTCGGACAGGCTGTCGCCGAGCAACGCCCGCACCCTGCCGAGTGCACGGGTGCCCTGGGAGCGGACCGCACTGCTGCTCAGCCTGAGCATCCGGGCGGTCTCCTCGATGCTGCGGTCCTCCCAGTAGCGCAGCAGGAGCACCGCCCGGTCGCGGGGCGGGAGTTGGCCGAGCGCGTCCAGCAGGGTGAGCCGCAGCGCGGTGTCCGGGCCGGACGCCGCACCGTCGGGCAGGTTCGCGATGGGGCGCTCGCCGGTGCTCCGCCGACGCCGCAGACTGAGGAAGGTGCGGACCAGAACCGTCTGGGCGTAGGCCCCCGGGTTGTCCGCACCGGCCACCCGGTTCCAGTGCACGTACACCCGGCTGAGGGTTTCCTGGACCAGGTCCTCGGCAAGATGCGAGTCGCCGGCCGCGAGGACGTACGCCGAGCGGTACAGCGCCTTCGCCCTCGCGGCCACGAACTCCAGGTACTCATCCTCCTGTGCTGACTTCACTCGGTTCCCGCCTGTTCCCTTGTGCTGTGATCCCCGTGCATACCCCTCATGACTACGTGAGGCGTCGGGATGTCGCGCGGACGGGACGCCTTCTCCTTCACCGGGCGGTGCGGAGGCGGCGGCGGGCGGCGGGGGCGGGGTGTCAGCCGAGGAAGTCGACGCGGTCGATCAGGCCGTCCCGTACCCGGTAGGCCACCAGCACCCGGACCGGGTCGGCGGCCAAGCCGTGGGCGACCTCGTGGTCGACCACCCGGTCGCCCACGGTGAGCCGGCCGGCGATCTCGGCCCGGCACCGGCCTGCGGCGAACATGGGGCCGTACACGGCACGCAGGGCCTCCCGGCCGTGCAGGCTGCTGCCGTCGCGTCTGGTGATGGACACGTCCTCGGCGTAGGTGGCCACGAAGGCGTCGAGGTCATGATTGTTGTACGCGGCCAGTTGCCGATCGACCACAAGCGCTGGTTCACTCATGACTGCCGATCATGGCGGGCGCGGACCAGGGAGTCCAGCGCGAACCGGCGTTCGATGCCGACACGGCCGACCTGCACCGACGGCCCGGCACCGGGGCTTCTCCTGCGGATCCCGCCTACGGCCGGGGCCGATGCACGCGGCTGCTCTTCCCGTCGCCGCCGGAGCCGCCGGAGCTGTCGGAGCCGCCGAAACCGCCGGAGCCGTCGGAGGCCCGCGAACCGGGGAAGAGCCGGCCGAGGTGGTAGTGCAGGACCGCGGCCGCGTCCTGCGCCGTCCGCTGGCCGAGCAGGACGCTCAGGCCGAGGCCGGCGGAGGCCGCCAGCAGGACGACGGCCTCCTGACGGGCGTCCATGCGCGGATCGGTGTCCCCGGCCTGCCGGGCGGCGGTCAGCAGGCCGACCAGGAAGTCCTCCATCTCGTTGGGCGCCGAGAGGAACGACTGGCCGGCGAGTGCGGGGTCGGTGACGGAGAGCACCGCGTACTCGGTGTAGACGAGGTGGAAGGTCCGGCTCTCCTCGTCGGTCGGCACGGCTTCGAGCAGGACCGCCTCGATGATGTCGCGCGGAGCCGTCGAGGACCCGGCCGTCCTCACGCGGTCGCGGATCCGCTCGCCCATGCGGACGGCCAGGCGGGCCATGGCGGCGAGCAGCAACTGCTCCTTGGTGTCGAAGTAGTACTGCACGAGCCGTACCGAGACGCCCGCCTCGACCGCGACGGACCGCATGGTGACGGCGTGCAGCCCGCTGTCAGCGGCCGAGCGGAGCAGCGCGTCGATGATGTGGGCCCGCCGCTCCTCGTGATCCACCAGCTTCGGCATCGGGTTCCCTTCAAACGTTTTTATGGTACAAACATACCATCAAGTGCTGCTGTTTCGTGCATCTCGTGCACCGGGAGGGAACATGACCAGGACAGGCATCGGACACTTCGTCAGCGAGGAAGCCCGCGCGAAGTTCCTTGCGGCCTACGACCAGGCGATGGAGCTGTGGCCGAGTCCCCGCCGGGAACTCGACGTCGAAACCACCTACGGCACCGTCCACGTCCACCACTACGGACCCCAGAGCGGCGAACCGATCGTGCTGTTGCACGGCCACGCCGGACATCCCTCCAACTGGTACCCGCAGATCGCCGCCCTGGGCCGGCGCCACCCGGTCTACGCGATCGACACCCTCGACGACCCCGGCCGCAGCGTCCAACGCGCCGTCGCAGCCGGCTCCACGGAGAACGCGGCCTGGCTCAGCGAGGTCTTCGCCGGCCTCGGACTGGAACGGATCCACCTGGTCGGCCTGTCCTACGGCGGCTGGCTGACCCTCAACCAGGCCGTCCACGCACCCGAGCGCCTCGCGTCGATCGCGCCGCTGGACCCCGGCGGGATCGAGAAGGTCCCCGCACGGTTCTACGCCCACATGATCGGCGGCCTGTTCGCCATGCTCGCCCCGCGGCGTCTGCGCCCCGCGCTGGGACGGCTGCTCGCCAACCCCGCCCTCAGCTCACCACCCGAGATGATCGCCCCCCTGATGCTGGGCATGCGGACCTACAAGCCGAACACCCGCCCCGCGGCCAGGCCGTTCACCGACGAGGAACTGAGCTCCATCCGGCTGCCCGCCCTCGTCCTGGTGGGCAGCCGCAGCGCCCTGCTCCGGCCGCACCAGGTGCTGAAGAGGGTCACCGCGCTGATCCCGGGAGTCCGGGCCGAGATCGTGCAAGGAGCCGGCCACGGACTCAACCTGGAACGCCCCGACCTGGTCAATGAGCACCTGCTGCAGTTCATTGCCGACCCGGCTGCCGGCCCGGTCGCCGACCCGGCCGGCAGCCCGCGGCCTCGTCCGTCGCGCCCCCGCTGAGGTGGACGCTGCCCGGGGGCGCCGACCCCGGGCCCGGGCAGGCCCCCCGGTGCCTGCCCGGGGCCGGGGGCTACTGGGCGGGGATCGGGCCGAGGTAGGTGCCGCCGGAGGCGTCGATGGTCTGGCCGGTCACCCAGCGGCCCTGCGGGCCCGCGAGGAAACCCACCACGTCCGCGACGTCCTCCGGTTCGCCGATCCGTCCGAGTGCGGTGATCGATTCGATTTCGGTCAACGCCTCGGGGGCGGTGGAGAATCCGGCGGTCATGTCGGTGCGGATGACGCCGGGGTTGACGGTGTTCACGGTGATCCCGCGTCGGCCGAGCTCGTTGGCGAGCGGTGCGCCGAGGGCCGTCAGTGCCGCCTTGGTGACGGTGTAGCCGATCTGGATGGGGGTGGCGATCCGGGTGGCGGCCGAGGCGATGTTGACGATCCGCCCGCCGTCCCGCAGCAGTGGCAGGGCCCGTTGGATCACGAAGAGCGGCGTGCGCACGTTGACGGTGAGCAGCCGTTCGAACTCCTCCTCGGTGAGCTGTCCGATCGAGCCGATCGCGTGGATGCCCGCGTTGTTGACCAGGATGTCCAGACCGTCGGCGCCGTGGTCTCCGCCGTGGTCCGCGCCGTGCTCCGCGCCGTGCTCCGCGAGTGCGGCGGTGAGGCCTTCGAACAGCCGGTCCACCGCGCCGCTCTCGCCGAACCCGGACTGCACGGTGAAGGCCCGGCCGCCGGCCTTGGCGATCAGTGCCACGGTCTCCTCGGCGGCGGCCTGGTTGCTGCCGTAGTGGACCGCGACCAGCGCCCCGTCGGCGGCGAGCCGCAGGGCGACCGCGCGCCCGATCCCGCGCGAGCCGCCCGTCACCAGTGCGGTCCTGCCGTCCAGTTGTCCCACGATCGCCTCTTCCCTCGTGCCGCCCCGGCCGGAAGTCCGGGGCCGGTCTCCGGTTGTCACGGCCCGACGCCGGACATCCTCCATCCCTGCCCAGGGCCGGGCCGCCGATACCGCCCGGGTCTCGGGACTACCCGTCCAGGCGGCCCTGGTCCGGGTCGGTGCACCCCGTCGTCCGGCGCCGCAACCGTGCACGTCACGCCGGCGAGGTGATCGGTGGGCCGAAGTGCCGGGCGAAGAACCGGACCGCGCTGTCGGCCTCGAACCTGGGCAGCTCCTTGTGCTTGCCCGAGTTCACGTGCAGCGATTTCTCCTTCGAGGCGAAGGCGTCGAACAGCGCGAGGCCGGCCTCGCGCGAGATGTGCTCGTCGTCCCACTGCAGGTCGAACTCGATCGGGATGGTGATCTGCTTCGCCTTCTCGGCTAGGACATCGGGCCAGTGCTGGCCGAAGACCGCGGCCGTGATCCTGGGTTCGACTGCCACGAACGGTACGCCGATCGCGGTGCCCATGTTGATGCCCCAGAAGCCGACCAGCCCGTCGGTGCCGATCTCCGGGAGTTCCTGGAGAGCATCGAGGGTCGCCTGGTACTCGGGCACGGCGAGCTCCGCCAGGTGGTCGTTGTAGCGCACGACGATCGGGCCTTCCGGCTCGCCCGCCGCCCTCGCCCGGAACAGCTCGGCGATTTCCGCCTCGTCGTGCGCCGTGCGCGGCCGGTCGCCGTGACCGGGCGCGTCGATGACGGCGACGTGGAAGCCGCAGCCAGCCACGAGGAGGCGGGCTCGGCCGGCCATCGCCGGGTGCTTCTTGTGGTTGCCGCCGCCATGGGCCATCAGGATCAGGGGTGCGCGATCGGCCGCGTTGGAGGCTGGCGACCAGAGGACGCCGGGGACGCCGCCCACGATGAAGTCGCGTTCGAGCATGCCGTTCGACGACGACTCGGCGGTGAACTGCAGAGAGTGCATGGGTGTTGCCTTTCGGGAGTGCCTTGTTGGCGAGGCGCTCCCGGCGACGCCTACGTCAATCGCCGGCCGTGACGGGAAGGGGGAGCACCCACGTCGATACAGCGTTCATGGGTCTCACCTCCTCAGGCGGCGTCACGGTCGACCGAAAGCTACCAGCCCGGTGATCATCCCGCCAACCTTTTTCCTGCCACGTCATCACGACTCCAGGCACGCCCTGGCCACCACGGTAGGTGAGGAGCGGGAAGTCGACGAGACCGACTTTCCGTGCTGGAACGGCACGGCCCCGCCGCCCCGGGTGGGGCGGCGGGGCCGGGAGTTGCTGTCAGCGCGCGTCGAACTCGCCGGTGCGGACAGCCGAGACGAAGGATCGCCGGGCGGCGGAGGGGAAGAGGAGAGCCCGACCGCTGGGGTTCTTGGAGTCGCGGACGCCCTCGCCGACGGGCCCCAGCGCTACCGCGACCTGCGGCGGCGCCTGGCCGGCGTCGGCGAGAAGATGCTCACCCAGACCCTGCGCGCCCTGGAGCGCGACGGCCTGCTCACCCGCTCCGTCACCCCCACCGTCCCGGCCCGTGTCGACTACGCCCTCACCCCGCTGGGCCGCGACCTGCTCCCGCTGGTGCAGGCGATCAAGGCGTGGGCTGAGTCGCACCTGCCCGAGGTTCTCGCCGCGCGCGCCGACTACGATGATGGGCTGGTGAATTGACGGATCGTCAGGGATGTGGGGAGGTGAAGGCGGTGATGTCCGCCAGCGGCGGCCGGTAGCCGTCGGTGGTGTCCACGCACAGGCGCGGCGCGGGCAGGGACAGCGGGGTGAAGTCGTCCAGCAGGTTGCCCGCTCCGGGCGGGGCCGCGAGCAGGTCCCGGTCGGCGTGGGCGCTTCGGCGGCCGTCCGCTGCCAGGCGGGTCCGGAGTCGTTCGCGGGCCACCGCCGGGTCCACCTGGCAGTGCACGATGCGCAGTTCGGTGTGCGCGGCGAGCGGCGCGAGGCCGGGGCGCCACAGCCGGTCCTGGAACGCGGCCTCGGCGATCACGCTCACCCCTGCGCGCACCAGCACTCCCAGGACGTCGAAGAACGCCGCGCGCACCACCTCGTTCGGGTTCCCGGCGCGGGTGCCCGCGTGGACCAGGCCCTCCTTCAGCTCGTCCCGGCACACCGCCGGGCAGCCGACCGCCCGCGCCAGCGCGTGCGCCAGCGTCGTCTTCCCGCTGCCCGGCCCGCCGCTCACCACGATCAGCACCGCTCGTCCCCTTCCCGGCGCGGCCGGTGCGTGCCGGCCCTCGTCCCCATTCTCGGCGGGGAGGGGGCGGGGCTGGGCGTGTCGGTGGCGGGTGCGGCCGTTGTGGGGCCGGTGCGGGCCCCAGGCCCGGGCGTCAGGCGAGGGTGTGGTGGAGGCGGTCGGCGAGGGTGGGGTAGGGGCGGCAGTCCAGGACGGGCAGGTGGTGGGTGCGGGCCTGGTCGGCGAGCCAGGTCGAGTAGCGGGCGCTGACGGTGGCGCGGCGCTCCTGCGGGCCGCAATCCGGTTCCCGCCGGCCGTAGTTGGCGCTGATCCGGGCCGGGTCGCCCTCGTGCAGGAACACCGCGCGCACGCGGCGGCCCCGTCCGGCGGCCTCGGCGGCGATGCGGGCGGCGGCGGCCGGGGTGAGGTAGTCGCCTTCGACGATCGCGGGCACGTCGACGGTGAGGCGGTTGCGGACGACGCCGAGCAGAGCCGGTTCCAGGGCGCGGGCGGTGGCGATCTGCAGCTCCAGGACGCGGTCGGCGGGCAGCGCGTCGGGGTCGGGCAGGGCGTCGAAGTGGTGCAGGCCGGGGTGGCCCTCGGCGGTGGTGGCGGCGTGGAGGGCGGCGACGACGTCGTCGAACTCGACCACGAACGCGCCGCTGCACCGGGCGAGATGGGCGGCGGCGCGGCTCTTGCCGATGCCGGAGGCCCCGCCGAGCAGCAGGACGTCCCAGGCGGGCGCGCCGCCGTCCCCGCAGCCGCCTGCGTTGCTGCCACTGTCCCCGCAGCCGCCTGCGTTGCTGCCCCCGTCGTCGCTGTCGTTGCTGTGCATCCGGGCACGGTACCCGCCGGTCCGGGCGGGGCGGTAAGCGGTTTCGGGTGCGGGCGGGCTCTGAGGGGTGAGGGAGGTGTGCGGCTCCCCGGCCTGGCCCCCGGCGCCCGACAGCCGGCCCGGCCCGGTCCCGTCCGTCACCCGCGCCCGCTTGCCGCTGGCGTGGCGCGGGTGACGGGAAGCGGGGACACGGTCCTGGGGGCAGGCGGGTCAGTCGGCGTCCCGCAGCGGGCGGCGCACCGCCCAGGGCAGGACGAACCACAGCCCGGCGAAGATCAGCGCGACCACGCAGGTGATCGCCACGGCCGTGCCGCCCCCGAGGACGACGTCCAGCACCAGCAGGACGGCGCCGGTGAGCGCGCAGGCGAGCAGCAGCAGGCCCAGTTGGGCGACGTGGGCGGAGACCTTGACGATCCGCGCCTTGCCGGGGTGGTGGAACAGTCCGCGGTGCAGTGCCACCGGGGTGGCGAGCACGGCCGAGGAGATGACGGCCAGCAGCAGGGTGGTGACGTAGATGTCCTGCTGGCCGTCGGTGAGTTCGGCGAAGCGCGGGGTGAAGGCGACCCCGAGCAGGAACGCGAACACGATCTGCACGCCGGTCTGCAGCACCCGCAGCTCCTGCAGCAGCTCCACCAGCCGCCGGTCGGCCCGGGCTCCCGGGCTCTCCGGCCCGAACGCCGCCGGGGCGGCGGGCTGCGGATGCGGCTGCGACTGCGGCTCGGGTTCGGGCCGGGGTTCGGGCTGGGACGGCTGCGGGGTGCTGGTCATGTGTCACATTCTGCGCGCCCGCCGTGCGGTCAGCCGTCCGCGGCGCCCGGCCGGGTGCCGTCCAGGCGGTGCTGCCAGGTGGTGAGGAGGGACTGCAGGGCGGCGGACTCCTCGGGGGAGAGCAGGGCGAGCAGGCGGTGCTCGTTGCGCACGTGCGCGGTGAACGCCTCGTCGATCAGCCGCAGGCCGGCGTCGGTGAGGGCGACGACGCGCCCGCGCCGGTCGTCCTCGGCGTGGCGGCGGGTGACCAGCCCGGCGCGTTCGAGGCGGTCGATCCGCTTGGTCATCGCGCCGGTGGTGACCATGGTGTGGGCGGCGAGTTCGCCGGGCGCCCGCTCGTAGGGGGTGCCGGCGCGGCGCAGCGCGGCCAGGACGTCGAACTCGCCCTCGCTGAGGCCGTAGCGGGCGTAGACCAGGGTGAGTTCGCCGGTCAGGCGGGCGGCGAGGCGGTGCAGGCGCCCGATGACGGCCAGCGGGGAGACGTCGAGGTCGGGGCGTTCGCGCCGCCACGCGGCCTGGATCAGCGCCACGTGGTCGGCGTCCGGGCCCGGCTGGGTGCCCACGCCCGGATGGGCGCCCGAGCCTGCCGGGGTCCCCGTGCCCACCTGGGCGTGCTGGTGCTGGTGGTGCTCCATGGCGGCCATCCTACCGCCACTATCTTCCCGGGAAGATATATTGCCTTCCATGGAAGCCAATCTGCGGTGGGTCCTGCTGACCGCGGTCGCACCGCTCGCCTGGGGCGCCAACTACTACGTCACCCACGCCTACCTGCCCGCCGACCGCCCCCTGTGGGGCGCGGCCCTGCGTGCCCTGCCGGCCGGACTGCTCCTGCTGGCCCTGGCCCGCCGCCGCCCGCACGGACCCTGGTGGTGGCGCAGCGCCCTGCTCGGACTGCTCAACACCGCGGTGTTCTTCGTCCTGCTCTACCTCGCCTCCCACCTGCTGCCCACCAGCACCGCCGCCACCGTCATGGCCGCCTCCCCACTGGCGATGCTGCTCACCGCCTGGGCACTGGCCGGGCAGCACCCGCAGCGCGCCCACCTGGCCGGCGCGGTGGTGGGCCTGGGCGGGGTGGCGCTGACACTGCTCGGCGCCGGCGGCGCGGTGGACGGGGCGGGGCTGGCGGCCTCGGTGGCGGCCATGCTGGTCTCCTCCGTCGGGTACGTGCTGGCCGCCCGCTGGCGCGACGGCGCGGACCCGCTGGCCGCCACGTCCTGGCAACTGACCGCCGGCGGCCTGATGCTGCTGCCGGTCGCCGTCGTCGTGGAGGGCGCGCCCCCGGCGATGGACGCCCGCACGCTGCCGGCCTTCGGCTACGTCACGCTGGTGGCCACCGCGCTCGCCTTCGCCCTCTGGTTCGCGGGCCTGCGCCACCTGCCGGCCGGCACGGTCGGCCTGCTCGGCCTGCTCAACCCGCTCGCCGGCGTCCTGCTGGGCGTCGCGCTCGCGGGGGAGGGGCTCGGCGCGCGCCGGCTGTGCGGACTGGCCCTGGTCCTGGCCGGCGTCCTGCTGGGCCGCCCCCGCACCCGGCCGCCCGCACCCGCCGCCGAACCGACGGGCCGCGGCCGGAGCCCGGCGGTGCCGTCGGGGCGGCGGCCGACGAGTTAGCCGGCCCGGCCCGGGCGCGCCGCTCGGCCTCCGCGCCCGCCCGACCACCGGGCGGACCCTGGCGGCCGGTTCACCACGAGAGCGTCCGACTCCACGGCCCGGAGAACTCCATGGCCCGGAGAACGTCGCGGCCCGCAGAAGAGCGCCGCCGTACCGTGCCGAGCGGCCGGCCGTCGCGTGACGGCCCCCGCCAGGGGCGGGCGCGGCACCGAAAACCCGGTGCCGCGCCCGCCCCGGCTTCCCTACACTCGCCACGCAGACGCGCGCCGCCGCCCCGAGGGCCCCGGCGCGCTCCCGTGACGACAAGGTGAGAGGGAGGGACCGGCCGTGCCGAAGCGCAGCGCCGCCGCCGTCTCTCCCACGTCGCGGTACGAGGTGATCCTGGTGTCCCCGGCCCTCCGGTGCCCGCTGCGCGGCCGGCACCGGGAGACCGCCGCGACCGTCTGACCGCAAGGCCCTGCCACAACGGCCTTCCGTGACACCACATCTGACGATCCGTCGGCACCATCGCGCGCCCACCCCCCTTGACCCACGGGTCACTCCGAAAGGCACCGGGCCATGCGCACCATCAGCACCATCGCCGCCACCAACACCACCACCGCCACCATCGCCGCCGTCCGCAACCTCGGCATCCTCGCCCACGTCGACGCCGGCAAGACCACCGTCACCGAGCGGATCCTCTACCTGACCGGCACCACCCACAAACGCGGCGAGGTCCACGACGGCACCACCGTCACCGACTTCGACCCGCAGGAACGCGACCGCGGCATCACCATCTTCGCCGCCGCCGTCAGCTGCGCCTGGGACGGACACCGGATCAACCTCATCGACACCCCCGGCCACGTCGACTTCGCCGACGAGGTCGAACGCTCACTGCGCGTCCTGGACGGCGCCGTGGCGGTGTTCGACGCAGTGGCCGGCGTCGAACCGCAGAGCGAGTCGGTCTGGCGCCAGGCCGAACGGCACGGCGTGCCCAGGATCGCGTTCGTCAACAAACTCGACCGCGCCGGCGCCGACCTGGACACCGCACTCGCCTCCATCCGCGAGCGCCTGCACCCGCTCCCGCTGGCCGTCCAACTGCCGATCGGCGCCGAGGACGCCTTCACCGGCGTCGTCGACCTGCTCCACCTGCGCGCGCTCACCTGGCCGGACGGCCAGGCGGACATGCGGCAGGGCCCGGTGCCCGCGCACCTCGCCGACGAGGCGACAGCCCGGCGCCGCGCCCTGGAGGAGAACGTCGCCGAACTGCACCCCGGCGCCCTGGAGGAGTTCTGCTCCCGCGGAACGCTCAGCGCCGCCACCCTGGCCGCCGCCCTGCGCGACCTCACCCGCACCGGCGAGGCCGTCGTGGTGCTGTGCGGCTCCGCCTACCGCAACCGCGGCATCGAACCGCTCCTGGACGCCGTCGCCGCCTACCTGCCCTCCCCGCTGGACGTCCCACCCGTACGCGGCGCCCGCACCACCACCGACACCACCGAGGAACAGCGCGCCCCCGACCCCCACCAGCCCTTCACCGCCCTGGCGTTCAAGGTCAACGCCGCCCCCACCGGCCGCCTCACCTACCTGCGCATCTACGCCGGCACCCTGCACCGGGGGGACACCGTGCTGGACACCACCACCGGACGCACCGAACGCGTCGCCCGCATCCTGCGCGTGATGGCCGACCGCCACACCGAGACCGACCACGCCCTGGCCGGGGACATCGTCGCCGTGATCGGCCCCAAGGCCGCCCGCGTCGGCGCCACCCTGTGCACACCCGCCCGCCCGATCCTCCTGGAGGCCCCCGTGAGCGCCGAACCGGTGGTCACCGTCGCCGTCGAGGCCCGCCACACCGCCGACACCGACAAACTCGCCACCGCCCTGGCCCGCCTGACCGAGGAGGACCCCTCGCTGCGCCTGCGCACCGACCCCGAGACCGGCCAGCGCACCCTCTCCGGCCTGGGCGAACTGCACCTGGAGGTCGCGGTGGAGAAGATCCGCCGCGACAACGGGATCGACGCCGTGGCCGGCCGCCCACAGGTCGCCCTGCGCGAGCGCCTGGTCGAGGGCGTGTCCGGCTTCGTCTACCGGCACGCCAAACAGGACGGCGGCGCCGGCCAGTTCGCCCACCTCGTCCTCGACGTCCAGCCCATCCAGCCCGTCCAGCCCGACCAATCAGCCCACCCCGCCCGACACGACACCACCGAAGAGGACTTCGTGTTCACCTCCACCGTCACCGGCGGACGGGTCCCCCGCGAGTACGTGCACGCCGTCGAGGCCGGCTGCCGCGACGCCCTCGCCGAGGGCCCGCTCACCGGCCACCCCGTCACCGGAGTCGCCGTCACCCTCACCGACGGGGCGACCCACCCCAAGGACTCCTCCGAACTCGCCTTCCGCACCGCCGCCCGCCTGGCCCTGCGCGAGGCCCTGCGCACCGGACGGCTGCACCTGCTGGAACCGCTGGCCCAGGTGAACGCCACCGTCCCCGAGGACGCGCTCGGCGCCGTACTCGGCGACCTCGCCGCCCGCCGCGGCCACGTCCAGGCCACCACGACAGCCGGCACCGGCACGGCGCAGGTCACCGCGCTGGTACCGCTGGTCGAACTCTTCGGCTACGCCACCCGGCTGCGCAGCCGCACCCAGGGCCGCGGCACCTTCACCACCCGTCCGGCCGGCTACGCCCCGGCACCGACGGCGTGAGCACCGGCCCGCCCCCTGCCACCCCGGCAGGGGGCGGGCGTCCCGCAGTCCTGCGCAGGCCGACCGCCCCCGCCCTCAGGCCGACCACCCCGCCCAGCTGCGCGGCGTCGTCGCCCGCTGCCCGTAGGCTGGGCGGGCCGTCACCGGCACAGACCGTCACCAGCACTGACGAACAAGACAGAACGGGCAGGGGCATGCAGTTCGACGACCAGGGCGACCTCGACACCTCGCAGGTGGACGACCGGCGCGGGATCCCGGGCGGGAAGGTCGCCATCGGCGGCGGGGCGGTGGGCCTGATCGCGGTGCTGTTCGCGGTCGTCCTGGGCGTGGACCCCCAGCTGCTGGGCCTGTCCTCCGGCGGCGGCGCCACCAGCTCGGGCGGCGCGCACACCGCCGGCGAGGCGCAGCAGGCCTGCAAGACCGGCGCGGACGCCAACAAGCGCCAGGACTGCCGGATCGTGGCGGTCACCAACAGCCTGCAGGACTTCTGGCGCACCGAGCTGCCGCGGCGCACCGGCATCGCCTACCGCAACGCCGAGACGGTGCTGTTCACCGGTCAGGTCTCCACCGCCTGCGGCCCGGCGACCTCCGCCGTCGGTCCGTTCTACTGCCCCGGCGACCGGAAGGCCTACTTCGACCTCGGCTTCTTCAACGAGCTGTCGGCCCGCTTCGGCGCCAAGGGCGGGCCCTTCGCCGAGTCCTACGTCGTCGCGCACGAGTACGGCCACCACATCCAGACCCTGACCGGCACCATGCAGAAGGTGGGCAACGACCGCCAGGGCGCCAACAGCGCCGCCGTGAAGCTGGAGCTGCAGGCCGACTGCTACGCCGGGGTGTGGGCGCACCACGCCACCACCACCCCGCAGCCCTCCACCGGCCGGCCGCTGATCGCCTCCCTCACCGACCAGGACATCGCCCAGGGCCTGGACGCGGCCGCGGCCGTCGGCGACGACCGGATCCAGAAGCAGGCCACCGGCCGGGTCAACCCGGAGAGCTGGACGCACGGTTCGGCCGAGCAGCGCAAGACCTGGTTCACCACCGGCTACCGCACCGGCGACCTCGCCCAGTGCGACACCTTCAGCAAGCTCTAGCCGAGTCTTTCCGAATACGGTCAGTGGCCAAAGGCGGTCAGTGAGCGGCTGACCGCCTGACCGGTCGACCCCTTTCGGCAGCCCGTTGCCCGGTGGGGGCAGGACCGGGACCGCGGCCGGACGCGCGCGGGGCGCGGCCAGGTACCGGAGCAGGTCTCGCTCCTGACGTCGGTCGGGTCAGGCCGCGATGGCGACGTCGGCCCAGTGGATGGCGTGTCCGGGCTCCGCGCGGTCGCCGTGCGCGGCAGTGAGCTGGTCGATGATCTGCAGGCCGCGGCCGTGCTCGCCGCGGGTGCGGCTGGCTGCCCAGGCGCTCTCCGTGACGGCAGGGCCTCCGTCGCGGACTTCGATGTGCACCCGCCGGGTGCCCGGGTCGCGGCTCAGTTCGAGGTGCAGTGGCGGCTGAGCGTGCTCGACGGCGTTGGTGACGAGTTCGGAGACGGTCAGCAGGACCGAGTCGGCCGCCTCGTCGGCGACCCGCCACTGTGCGAGGACCACTCGGGTGATCGTGCGGGCTGCTTTGGCGGCTTCCGGGCAGTGCGCCAGGGGCCAGGCGTGGCCCGGTGCCCGCGTGCGCCGCACGGCGGCCTGCCGCGGGGAGACGGTCGGGCCATAGGTGGAGGTCACGGTCATCACCTTCTTCCGGCACCGGGGTGGCGCCTTGGCTGTGACCAGAACCGTTAACGATCCACTTCCCACCTATATCACCCAGATATATAGACAGTCAATATAGATGAGTGATATAGGTGGAGATATGGATGAGACACCCGAAGAGGGTCTCCAGGAGGTGGCGGCGGAGCTGAACGAGCTGGCCACCGGGCTGGTCAGGCATCTTCTGTCGGACCGGCAGGGCATGAGCCTGACCACCGCCGCGGCACTCGGCCGGCTGGAACGGGAAGGTCCGATCCGGCTGACCGCGCTGGCCGCGGCGGAAGGCATCGCCCAGCCGTCGATGACCGCACTGGTCCAGCGACTGGAAGGCCAGGGCCTGGCATCGCGGTCGACGGACCCCGCCGACGGGCGGGTCTGCCTTGTCGCCACCACGGATGCCGGGCGTGACCTGCTGGCCGAGCGCCACCGCGCGCAGCGAGCCCGGGTGGCCGCTCTGCTGGCCACGCTGCCCGAGCAGGACGTGCAGGCGCTGAGCGAGGCCATGCACACGGCCCTGCCCATCGTCCGGCGCATGCTCCGCGGCGCATCGGCTTCCTGACCCCGGAGACACGCTCCTCGGCGCCTCCTCCTGCAGACGGCAGGACCTGCTCCGCTGCCCCGTCGCGCCGCGCGCGCCGGGCCCCGATCCTGGCACCTGCCCTCCTGTCGGACTTCCGAAAGGGCGGAGAACCATGAGCACCATCTCGGCACCCGGCACCGACGTCCCGCCGGCGGAGACGCCGGACTACCCCATGACCCGGGCAGCCGGCTGCCCGTTCGACCCGCCGCCGGCCCTGCACACCCTGCAGACCGAAGCCCCGATCAGCCGGGTGCACCTGTGGAACGGCACCACCCCGTGGCTGGTCACCCGCTACGAGGACGTGCGGGCCCTGCTGGCCGATCCACGGATCGGCTCGGACAGCACCCACCCGCACTACCCCCACCAGAGCCCGGCCGCGAAGGAACGCCGCAGGCAGTCGCGGACCTTCATCACCATGGACGATCCGGAACACGCCCGACTGCGCCGGATGGTCACCGCAGCCTTCTCCATCAAGCACGTCGAAGCACTGCGGCCGGCCATCCAGAAGATCGTCGACGATCTGATCGACGCCATGCTCGCCGGCCCCAGGCCGGTGGACCTCGTCCAGGCGTTCGCGCTGCCCGTGCCGTCACTGGTGATCTGCGCGCTGCTCGGCGTCCCGTACGCCGACCACGACTTCTTCCAGACCAACAGCAGGATCCTGGTCAGGAGCACCACCACCCCGGAGCAGGCGCGGGCGGCTACTCAACTGCTGCTCGACTACCTGGACCGGCTGATCGGTGACAAGCTGACCCACCCGACCGACGACCTGCTCTCCACGCTGGCCGAGCGGGTCCGCGCCGGTGAGATCTCCCGGCACGAGGCGGCCAGCATGGGAATGCTGCTGCTGATCGCCGGGCACGAGACGACGGCGAACATGATCGCGCTGGGCACCCTGGCCCTGCTGCGGCACCCGGACCAGCTGGCCCGGGTGAGCGCGAGCGACGATCCGAAGCCGATCGCCTCGGCGGTCGAGGAACTCCTGCGCTACCTGACCATCGTGCACAGCGGACGGCGCCGAGTGGCCCGGGAGGACATCGAGATCGGCGGGGTCACCATCCGCGCCGGCGAGGGCGTCGTCCTCGCCAACGACATCGGCAACCGCGACCCCGCCGCCTTCCCCGACCCCGACCGGCTCGACGTCGACCGCAACCCCCGCCACCACGTGGCCTTCGGCTTCGGCGTCCACCAGTGCCTGGGCCAGCCGCTGGCCCGGGTCGAACTGCAGGTCGTCTACAGCACCCTCTACCGCCGCATCCCCACCCTGCGGCTGGCGGTGGGCCTCGACCAGATCCCGTTCAAGCACGACGGGACCGTCTACGGCGTCTACGAGCTGCCCGTCACCTGGTGACCGCGGCCACCTGCCAAGCAGGGGCCAAGTGCCAAGCAGACAAGGAGAGTTCCGATGAAGGTCATCGTCGACCAGCACAAGTGCGTCGCCTCCGGCCAGTGCGTACTGACCGCACCCGAGGTGTTCGACCAGCGCGAGGAGGACGGCATCGTCGTCCTGCTCACCGAGACCCCGCCCGAGCACCTGACGGACGACGTCCGGCAGGCCGCCACCCTCTGCCCGGCCCAGGCGATCTGGCTGGCGGAACAGGGGAAGCAGGAGGGCGAACGGTGAAGCGGATCGCCATCGTCGGGGCCTCGGCCGCGGGCCTGACCGCCGCCGAGACCCTCCGCGGCCGCGGCTGGGACGGCCACCTCACCCTGATCGGCGACGAGCCCCGTCCGCCCTACGACCGGCCACCGCTGTCCAAGCAGATCCTGACGGGTGACCGGCCCGCCGAACGAGTCGTCCTGCGCTCCCCGCACGATCTCGCGCGCCTGGAGGCCGACCTGCGCCTCGGACAGCCCGCCACCGCCCTCGACGTCGCGCACCGCCGGGTGCACCTGGGCGCCGGCGAGACCATCCGCTTCGACGCCCTGATCATCGCCACCGGCGTGACCCCCCGCCGCCTGCCCGACAGCGACCTGGCGGGAGTCCACGTCCTCCGCACCCTCGACGACGCCCTCGCCCTGCGCGCCGCACTGCTCGCCGGGCCCCGGGTGGTCGTGGTCGGTGCCGGCTTCCTCGGCACCGAAGTCGCCGCGGCAGCCCGGACCATGGGCCTGCAGGTGACCCTGGTCGAACCGGAACCGGTCCCGGTGCGCCACCCCTTCGGCGACCGCATCGGCGCGCTCGTCGCCGACCTGCACCGCGTCCACGGCACCCGCCTGCGCTGCGGGACCCCGGTGCGCCGACTGCGCAGCACCGGCGGCCAGGTGACCGGAGTGGAACTCGGCGACGGCACCACGCTACCGGCCGATGTCGTCGTCATGGCCGTCGGCTCCGCACCCGCGACCGGCTGGCTGACCGGCTCGGGCCTGAGCCTCGCGGACGGAGTGGTGTGCGACGCGTGGTGCCGGGCCGCACCCGGCATCTACGCCGCCGGCGACGTCGCCTCCTGGCACAACACCCACTTCGCCACCCGCATGCGGCTCGAACACCGGACGAACGCCGCCGAACAGGCCGTCGCGGCAGCCGGCAACCTGCTCGGCGACGCCATCCCGTTCGCCCCCGTTCCCTACTTCTGGACCGACCAGTACGACACCAGGATCCAGGCGTACGGCATCTTCCCACCCGACGCGGACCTGCGCGTCATCTCCGGCGACCCGTCCAACGGCCGCTTCACCGCCGCCTACGGCCACCAGGGAGTGGTGACCGGCGTGCTCGGCTGGAACGCCCCCCGCGAACTGCGCACGCTGCGCCGACTGGTCGTCGAGCGCGCGCTCTGGACCACCGTCACGGACACCGGGCCGTGTCCTCCACTCGCTGGTGATCGTTGCCGGGAGAACATACGACCTCGAACACTTGGGGTGTACTCATGACATCCGCTTCCCCTCGTCAGCGACCGATTCGCGTCGGCGTCGTGGGTCTGAGCGCGCGCGGCGGGTGGGCGGCCACCGCCCATGTGCCGGTACTGACCGGGCTCGACGGATACGAGCTGCGGGCCCTCAGCGCCAGCAGCGCCGCATCGGCGCGCGCGGCCGGCGAGAAGTACGCGGTACCGCTGACCTTCAGCAGCGCGGAAGGACTGGCCCGCAGCGAGGAAGTCGACCTCGTGGTCGTGACGGTGAAGGTGCCGCACCACCTCGAACTCATCCGACCCGCGCTCGAGGCGGGAAAGACGGTGTTCAGCGAGTGGCCGCTCGGTGCCGACCTCGCGCAGGCCGAGGAACTGGCCGACCTCGCGCACCGCAGGGGACTGCTGACGGCCGTCGGCCTGCAGGCCCGGTCGGCCCCACCGCTGCGGTACCTGCGCGACCTGGTCGCCGAAGGCTACGTGGGGCGGGTGCTGTCGACCAGCATGCTCGGCTGGGGCGGGCCCTGGGGCGCCACCTACGACGACGACCACGCGTACGTGCTGGACGTCACGAGCGGCGCCACCCTGCTGTCGATCCCCTTCGGGCACTCGGTCGACGCGCTGACCATGGTGCTCGGCGAGTTCCGCGAGGCATCGGCGCACATCGAGAACCTGCGCCCCGAGGTCACCCACGTCACCAGCGGGGCGGTCGCGGCCAAGAGCACCGAGGACCAGATCGCCGTGACCGGTCTGCTCGAATCGGGGGCCGTGGCCACGATGCACTTCCGCGGCGGCACATCCCGCGCCACCGGGTTTTATTGGGAGATCAACGGCACCCAGGGCGATCTCGTCGTGAAGGCCGACCACGACCTGTGGTGGATGGGGCGGCTGCGCCTGTCCGGCGCCCGGGGCGACGACGGCGGCTTGGCCGAACTCCCGGTCCCCGCCCGCTACCAGCGGTCGCTGACACACTGGACCGAGCGAGCCGCCGAGCCCGCCTACAACGTCGCCCACGAGTACGCGCTGCTGCGCGAGCAGATCACCGGGAGCCTCGCGCCGGGCGCGGACGGCGTTCCCGACTTCCGGCACGCCGTCCGGCGGCACCGCATGCTGGAACAGATCCGAGAGGCGGCACGGACGGGCCGGAGGACCACGCTCGCACCCTGGGGCCCGTAAGCCCCTTGCAGCGCGGCGGCGCGCCCCTGTCAGATGTCAGGGACCGCCGCCACGGCCGCCTTCCTAGGCTGCTGAGCACGGGCCGGACCGCACGTCAGGCCGCTCACCAGCCAAGGGAGAACCACCCATGCGCAGGATCACCCACGCCGTCGCCGCCCTCGCCCTCGCGACCGCGGCCCTGACCGCCCTGGGCACCGGCAGCGCCGGCGCCGCCGACGGCTCCTGGGCGGGCTGCCCGTCCGGCGCCGTCTGCGTCTACCCGCAGAACCAGAACCCGGCCTCCAGCCCCAGCGACGTGTACTGGAGCTACGGCGCGCACAACCTGAGCAACCAGAACGGCAACCACTGGGTCCTCAACAACCAGAGCGGCGGCGCGCACGCCCACCTGTGCCGGGGCTCGGGCGGCAGCGACTGCGTCTACGACATCGCGGCGCAGAACGGCGTCTGGTACGACCTGGGCCCGATCAACTCGATCACCCTCGACCGCCCCTGACCCACCGCCACCACCCGTACCACCGGCACCACCACCGGCACCACCACCGCACAGGGGGCGCCCGCCGCACGGGGGACCGGCGGGCGCCCCCGCCGTCCTGACGCTCCATCATGCTGATCGACTCTTGAACGGCGGGCCCCGCTACGGGTCCCGCCGTTCCGTCATTTGGAGCTTCCTCCAGGTTTCAACTCCCCATCAGTGTTCATGAAGATAACGAGTCGAGGCGCATTTCCCGGAGTCTGACTTTACTTATTGACGTCATGTACGCGTTCAGGTTTAACTCCCCCCACCCCGCCGCAGAGCCGCGGCGACGTCAGGGAGAGGCACCCCTATGAACGCAGCACTGCGTCGCGTCCTCATCGCCACCACCGGCATCTCACTGGCCCTGTCCATGGCCGCCTGCGGCAAGGCGGGCGGCGACAAGAAGGACGCGGCCGCCTCCGGAGACGGCAAGTCCATCGGGCTGCTCCTACCCGAGAACGCCTCCTCCACCCGCTACGAGTCCTTCGACCGCCCCTTCATCGAGGCCAAGGTCGCCGCCCTGTGTGCGGACTGCAAGGTCCTCTACAACAACGCCGAGGCCAGCGCCGCCAAGCAGAAGCAGCAGTTCGACACCCTCCTCGCTCAGGGCGTGAAGGTGATCATCCTGGACCCCTACAACGCCAAGTCCACCCAGGGCTGGGTCCAGGAGGCCGCCGCCAAGGGCGTCAAGGTCGTCTCCTACGACCGCCTGGCCACCGGACCGGTCGCCGCCTACGTCTCCTTCGACAACGAGAAGGTCGGCGAACTCCAGGGCCAGGCCCTCGTCGACGCCCTCGGTTCGCGGGCCTCCGACGCCAACGTCGTCATGATCAACGGCGACGAGGCCGACCCCAACGCCGCCGACTTCAAGACCGGCGCCCACAAGATCCTCGACACCAAGGTCAAGAAGATCGTCTACGAGCAGTCCGGCCAGTGGGACGCCACCGTCGCCGGGCAGAAGATCGGCGCCGCCGTCACCGAGCTCGGCAAGAACGGCTTTCAGGCCGTCTACTCCGCCAACGACGGCATGGCCGGCGCCATCATCACCCAGCTCCAGGGCGCGGGCGTCAAGGTGCCCGTCGGCGGCCAGGACGCCGGCCTCGACGCGATCCAGCGCATCGTCAACGGCGACCAGGCCTTCACCATCTACAAGGCCTACCGCCCGCTGGCCGACAGCGCCGCCGAACTGGCCGTCGACCTCCTGAAGGGCAAGGACGTCAAGACCGTCGCCACCGCCACCGTCGACAGCGCCACCGACAAGGGCATCCCCGCCAAGTTCCTGGACGCCAAGGTCGTCACCAAGGCCAACATCGCCTCCACCGTCGTCGCCGACGGCCTCTACAAGGTCTCCGACATCTGCACCGCCGACTACGCCGCCGCCTGCGCCGCCGCCGGCCTCAAGTAGCCGTCCGCAGGCAGCCCGCCCCGGGTCCAAGTCCACCACCGCAGAAGAAGGTTCACGTGACAGGCGCACCCGTCCTCCAGCTGCGCTCGGTCTCCAAGCGCTTCGGTGCCGTCCAGGCCCTCACCGACGTCGACCTCGACGTCCACCCCGGCGAAGTCCTCGCCCTCGTCGGCGACAACGGCGCCGGCAAGTCCACCCTCGTCAAGACCATCGCCGGCGTCCACCCCGTCGACGAGGGCACCATCACCTGGCACGGCCGGCCCGTGCGCCTGACCCGCCCGCAGGACGCCCAAACCCTCGGCATCGCCACCGTCTACCAGGACCTCGCCCTGTGCGACAACCTCGACGTCATCGCCAACCTCTTCCTCGGCCGCGAGAAACGCCGCCGCGGGCTGCTGGACGAGGTCGCCATGGAGCAGCGCGCCCGCGAACTCCTGGACACCCTCGCCATCCGCATCCCCGACGTGCGCACCCCCGTCGCGGCGCTCTCCGGCGGCCAGCGCCAGGTCGTCGCCATCGCCCGCGCCCTGGTCGGCGAACCCGCCCTCGTCATCCTGGACGAGCCCACCGCCGCCCTCGGCGTCGAACAGACCGCCCAGGTCCTCGACCTCGTCGAGCGCCTGCGCGAACGGGGCCTGGGCGTCATCCTCGTCAGCCACAACATGGCCGACGTGCGCGCCGTCGCCGACACCGTCGCCGTCCTGCGCCTGGGCCGCAACAACGGCGTCTTCCCCGTCGCCGGTACCACCCAGGAGCAGATCGTCTCCGCCATCACCGGAGCCACCGACAACGCCCACGCCCGGCGCCAGGCCCGTCACGCCGAGGAGGAGGACGCCGCATGACCACCCCCAGCACCCCCGCCGACACCCCCGCGGCCCCCGGCGCCGACCCGGTGGCCCCCGGGGCCGACCCCCGCCTGCACACCCGGGCCGCCGGTCCCGCCGGCTACCTGGACGCCGCCCGCCGCCGCCTGGCCGCCGGCGAACTCGGCTCCCTGCCCGTCGTCGTCGGCCTCATCCTGATCGCCGTCATCTTCCAGTCCGTCACCGGCCACTTCCTCCAGGCCGACAACCTCACCAACATCACCCGCTTCATCGCCGGCCCCGGCCTCATCGCCGTCGGCGTCGTCTTCGTCCTCATCCTCGGCGAGATCGACCTCTCCCTCGGCTCGGTGGCCGGCGCCAGCGCCGCGCTCGCCGCCGTCCTCGCCGTGCGCCAGGGCGTCAACGAATGGATCGCGGTCCTCGCCGCGCTGGCCGCCGCCACCGTCATGGGCCTGCTGCACGGCCTCTTCTTCGCCCGCGTCGGCGTGCCCGCCTTCGTCGTCACCCTCGCCGGCATGCTCACCTGGAGCGGCCTGCAGGAGTACGTCCTCGGCGACCTCGGCACCGTCAACAACCGCCACGGCGGCCTCATCGCCACCCTCGACACCACCTTCCTCGGCGACGGCGACATCGCCTACGCCTGGGCCCTGGCGGTCCTCGCCCCCGCCCTCTACCTGCTCGCCCACCTGCGCACCGCCCGCCGCCGCACCGCCGCCGGCCTCACCGCCCGCCCCGTCGCCGACACCGTCATCCGCACCGGCGCCCTGGCCGTGCTCACCCTCGCCACCGCCTACGCCCTCAACCAGGACCGCGGCCTGCCGCTGCCCCTGGTCGTGCTGGTGGGCGTGGTCGTCCTCACCGACTTCGTCCTGCGCCGCACCCCCTACGGGCGGCAGATCTTCGCGGTGGGCGGCGGCGTGGAGGCGGCCCGGCGTGCCGGCGTCAACGTGGCCCGGGTGCGGATCTCCGTCTTCATGCTGTCCGCGTTCCTGGCCGGCCTGGGCGGGCTGTTCTACGCCTCCCAGCAGGGCTCCGCCGACAAGCAACTGGGCGGCGGCAACGTCCTGATGAACGCCATCGCCGCCGCCGTCATCGGCGGTACCAGCCTCTTCGGCGGCCGCGGCAAGACCTGGTCGGCCCTGCTGGGCATCCTGGTCATCCAGTCCATCACCACCGGCCTGGACATGGTCCACGCCGCCCAGGCCATCCAGTACATGATCACCGGCGCGGTCCTGCTCGCCGCCGTCGTCCTGGACTCCCTCTCCCGCCGCACCCGTACCGCCGGCGGCCGCACCTAGGAAAGTCCGAAAGGCCTGGCCTGGCCCCCGCAGCACCGCGGGGGCCAGGCCAGGGAACGCGGGGGTCGTCCCGCCAGCGAACCCGCTGCCGGCCACTCCACGTCATTGGCCCGGGACTCCAGACCTCCCCTTCGACCGGCGACACCGAGCCGAGAGGTGGACGAGCGCATGGGGCGGATCTCCGTGTGACCCAGATAACACATTACACGACACATGTGTCGTGTAATGTGTCCGATATGAGCACTATCGAGAAGGTTCCGACCCTCGTCTTCATCCCCTGCTTCTCCGGCGCCCCGTGGAGCGCCGAGCAACTCGCCCCCTACGGGGAGCTGCCCAGACGCACGCTGCGCCTGCCCGAGGGCGTGAACGACATCGAGCGCTACGCCGACTTCGTCGAGAACGCGGTCGCGGACCTCGACGACTACGTGCTGGTCGGCGACTCGTTCGGTGCGAACATCGCGCTCGCGCTGGCCACCCGCCGCCCGCAGGGCCTGCGCGCCCTGGTCGTGTCCGGCGGATTCGCGGCCAATCCGGTCGACTCGAAGCCGTGGAAGGCGCTGGCGCAGGTGATGGGCAAGGCCCGCGGCCTGTTCTACCGGCAGTTGACGCTGCGAGCTCACGCCCACCGCCTCGCCTCCCCGTTCGACGGCGAGGGGCAGGTGCCCTGGAGCGAGGCGCGCAGCCGCGAAGTGTTCCTCGCCAACACCCCGGCCGCCTCCTTCGGCGCGCGCGTGCAGGCCGTCCTCACCGCCGACTACGTCGAGGTGCTCGGCCAGGTCCAGGTCCCGACCCTGATCCTGACGCCCTCGCACGACGTCCTGATCGGAGAGAACGCCTCCAAGATCATGCTCGCGGGCATCCCCGACGCCCGGGAGGTGGTGCTGCCGCGCACCGGCCACATGTTCCGCTTCTCCCACCCGGCGACCTACGCCACCGCGGTCAAGGACTTCCTCACCGCCGTCCTGCCGACCACCCGGCAGGCCGCCGGTGCGTAAGGCCGAACACCTCCGCTTCGCGATCCTGGCAGCCCAGCGCGAAGGCAACCGGCTGCTGATCCAGGCGCTCAAACCCCACGGCATCACCCCGTCGCAGGCCGAGGTGCTGCGCCTGCTCCAGCAGCACGGCACCTTGAGCCTCAACGGGCTCGGACAGCTCCTGGTGTGCGAAAGCGGCACCAGCCCCAGCCGGCTGGTCGAACGCGCCGTCATGGCCGGGCTGGTCGAGCGCCGCACCGACGCCGAAGACCGCCGTTACCTCCAACTCAGCCTCACCCCCGAGGGCGAACGCCTGGCCACCGCGGTCGCCAGGATCGAAGAGGACCTCTACGCCTCGATCGACGCCGCCTCCGCCGGCCTGGACACTGACGCCGTCCTCGAGTTCCTCCACGGATTCATCGACACCCTGCCTTCGGGCGAGGCCCTCAACAAACGCCTCAACCTCGACTGACGCCACGCACCGCACGGGACCCAACGGCAGCGCGCCAAGGGAAGGAGCGACCGTGCGCCAGGTGGCGAAGCTGTCGTCGTACGAGCCGTGGATGACCGGGACGTTCGTCTGCTCCGAGGCGTTCTGGGCGAACGACCGCGTAGGACTGCGCGACCCCGGCGCCACCCAGTGCTGAGAAACCGCTGGGCATCGGTTCGGCCTTGACCTACGATCGCGCGAATGATCACTCATGGAGCGATACTCGACACCGCCCTCGCCCGGATCACCGCTGGTTACGTGTTCCCCGAGAAGACGGCGGCCATTGAAGCGGCGATCCGGAACCGGCTGGCGGAAGGCGCTTATGCGGGCCTGGACGAGCGGGGGCTGTGCGATCGGGTCACGGAGGACTTGCAGGGGGTGTGTCCGGACAAGCACCTGCGGCTGCTGTGGAGCGAGGAGCCGCAGTCGATGGACGAGGAGCCGGAGGACGTCGCCCGGGCCCGGTTCGAGCGGTACGCCCGGGAGAAGAACTACGGCATCCGGCGGGCAGAGCAGCTCGACGGCAACATCGGCTACCTCGATCTGCGCATGATTCCCCCGGCCGGGATGGGCGGTCCCGCGATCGCCGCTGCGATGCAACTGGTCGCTTCCACCGAGGCGTTGGTCATCGACCTGCGGCAGTGCAGCGGCGGTTCACCGGAGGGCGTGCAGCTGTGGTGCAGCTACTTCTTCGCTGACGACGAGGTGCACCTCAACGACATCTACGACCGGGCTACCGACTCCACCCGCCAGTACTGGACCCTCGGGCACCTCGCCGCGCCGCGCTATTCGGACCGGCCGGTGGCGGTGCTGACCAGCGACTTCACGTTCTCCGGTGGGGAGGAGCTGTCGTACAACCTGAAGGTGCTCAAGCGTGCGACGCTGATCGGGCAGACGACGCGCGGTGGCGCCCACCCGACGGCCCGTATTCCTGTTGCGCCGCATGTGACGGTGACCGTGCCGGCGGCCCGCTCGATCAACCCGGTCACCGGCACCAACTGGGAGGGCGTTGGCGTAGAGCCGGACGTGGCGGTTGCCGCCGAGGACGCGCTGGAGAAGGCACTGGAACACCTTCGCGCGTAGTCGAGTCCCCCGGCTGCTCAGTCCTGCGCAGCCGGGGGACTGGCTATGGCCCCGGCCGACCGCGTGTCCGTCCACTGCGAGTGCGAGGCGACAAGGCTTATTCCTCCCGCGCCAACCGGGCCTACCTGCGAAAGCGGGGAATCCGCTGCACGATCCCGGAGCCTGCCGACCAGGCCGCCAACCGCAAGCGGCGCGGGAAGACCACGTCTGGTTCGCCTCGGTGGCCGTCACGGTGTGCGGGGCGCGAACTCCCGCAGCCGACGGTCAGATGCGGTCAACGTGGTTCCATGCGTGGCCATGGGGCGCGCGTGGTGAGGCGTACTGACAGGCGGCCCCCATGGGGCCCGGGCCGCCTGCTCGCCCCGCATCCGTCCGATAATCGGTTGCCTTGCCGGGGACCCTCCCCGAAGGTGAGGCAGTGATCAAGACCGACGACAGGCCGCCGATCGACGCGGCCCGCTGGCTGTACCTCTACGAGAACGACTGCCCCGCCCCGGCGGCGGCCGAACTGCCGGCCCTCGCCACCGAACTGGCCGAGGCCCTCCGCCACCCCGACCCGGATATCCGCGACGGCGCTCCCTACGTGGTGCTGCGGACGTGGATCCAGCGGGACGTCATCGACAAGCCGCTGCGCGCCCAGCTGGGTACCGTGATGGCCGACCGGTTCGACGACCCCGAGATCCAGGCGCGCACCTTCGCCCCGCTCGTGCTCGGCATGATCGTCGGTCGCGGCGACTTCGACCCAGCATGGCTCGCCGCCTTCCGACGCTGGTTCCCGGCCGAGGCGGACCTGCGCGGGTACGACCCCAAGCTCGGCTGGCTCCACGCCGTCGCGCACGGCGCTGACCTGCTGGGCGCCTTCGGGCTCCATCCGGAGGTCGACCCGAAGGAGATGCTCGCGCTGGCGGCGGAGCGGCTCGTGGTTCCGACCGACGGGCTCTTCGCCCAACAGGAGGACGACCGGCTCGCCCAGGGCGTCGCCCGCACGCTCACCCGGCCGGAACTGTCCGAGGCCGAGGCCGTCGGCTGGCTGGACGCGATCGAGACAGACTTCGCCGCCGGCCGGCGCGGCGCCCCCACCGTGGCCGCGCACACCTCCAACGCCATGCGCACGCTGCGGATGCTGTACCTCCTCGCCGACACCGGGGTCCGGATCGACGGCGCCCCCGCCCCCGGGCGCCCGCCGCACGCGGAGGCGCTGAAGCGGCGTCTGACGGAGGTGCTGGCCCTGACCTTCCAGGGGGCGTGACGGGCGGGTGTCACCGCGTGGTGAGGTACGTCTCCCGGGGGCGCGTCTCACCGGCAGGCGCCCGACGGCCAACCAGACAGGTCAACGAGTTCCCAAACACGCCCTGGCCGCCGTCATGTTGCCCCAGGACTTCGCGGCCGTCCTGTGTGAGGCCGTCGAGTGCGGGGAAGCCCTCGCCACCCGGCGACCCCGGGACCAGGGGGGCGGCGGGGCCGCGTGGTCATCTCATCCTCTCGGTCCGTGGCGTGTGGCGCCGAGGTGCGTGGAAGTGGACGGGGCGCCGATCGATGTCGTGGACGGCTGGCGTCCCTTGGGCCCGACCGCTCCCGGGTGCTACTCGCAGGCCTGGCGAGTAGCGCCCGGTTGATCTGGCTCGGCCGACCGCGTTGCGCAGGAAGTCGACGGGGTCGATTTCCTGTGCGCGGAACGGGTTTTCAGGTGTGGGTGGTGTGGGTGGCTTGGGTGCGGCAGTGGGTGAGGGCGTGTTTGATGCGGGTTGGCGGTGGCGGGACTGTCATGTCCCAACAGTTAGCGCATGTGGAGAAGTTGGCCCAACGGCCCAACTACGTGGTCCAAGTTGCCCCCTTTGGCCTGGGAGCGCTTCGCCCGTTCATGCGGTCCATGTCGCTTCTCGATCTCGGCGACGGTACCTCACTCGGGTACACCGAGACGCATCAGCGTGGATACCTGGAGAACGACCGGGCAACCGTGTCCGCCTGGGCAAGGGAATACGATTTGCTCCAGGTGGAAGCGCTGTCGCAGGCGGCATCGCTCACAATGATCAGCAAGGCGCGAAGGGACTCTTCAGCATGAGCGAGAACGTTGACCTGGCGGGTGCTTCCTGGAGTAAGAGCAGTTACAGCGGCAACGGTGGACAGTGTGTTGAGGTGGCCTCCGACTTTCCGGGCCTGATGCCCATCCGTGACTCCAAAGACCCCCAGGGCCCGGCTCTGGTCTTCTCGGCCGAGGGCTGGGAGTCGTTCGTTGCCGCTGTCCGAAGTGGCGAGTTCGGCGAAGTCTGAACCGAAGCCGGAAGCGAAGGCCTCCGCCCGGGGCTGCTTCCAGGGAGTGACGCAACACGTGGTCGGTTGTCCGGTTGCGAGGAGGTCGGCCAGACGCTCGGCTGGGGCTTCCCGGCCGAGCGTTTTGCGTGGGCGGCGGTGAGCTGGTCGGTGACAGTGCCGGGTGCTCGGGGATGTGGCCGTGAGCTTGATGTCGCCCACCCCGTGGCAGACAAGGTGCTGCCCACCCCGTCGGGCCCGCTCTACCGGGGCTGGCAGCGGCAGTTCGAGGTGTTGCCGGATGGCGCTCAACGCGTGGTCTGAAGGAGGAACCGGCATGGCGATCGAGGCGGAGCTCAAGGCAGTCGTACGCGACCCCGAACATGTCCTCACGCAGTTGGAGGAGCAGTACGGCGCCGGCCGCGCCGAGGTCTACCGCGACACCTACTACGACGCACCGGACGGCAGCCTGATGGACGCCGACCGCGAGCTCAGGATCCGCACTACAGCCCGCAGTTCCAGCCGGTCCTCGAACGCATCCGCGTCCCCCGCACCGGTCCGGGACGGCCACGAACCAAACCGGCCAAGGTTCGCGCCGACAAAGCCTACGGCTCTGGCGCGAACCGCTCCTACCTGCGCAGACGCAGGATTGGATGCACCATCCCGGAGAAGGCCGACCAGGTCCGCAACCGCAAGAAGCTCGGCTCGCGAGGCGGCCGGCCGCCGGCCTTCGACAAGGAGGACTACAAGGAACGCCACGCGGTGGAGTGCGGCATCAACCGGCTGAAACGACACCGCGCAGTAGCCACGAGGTACGACAAGTTGGCTGTGCGCTACGAGGCGACAGTGCTGGTCGCAGCCATCAACGAGTGGCTTTGACCAGCGCTTTCGCAACAGACCCTAGACGTCCTGACGCAGGAACAGCGTCCGTCCGGCCAGCGCGACCAGCACGCACCAGAGCGCGAGGAGCAGCCCGCCCAGCGGCACGGACAGCGCCTCCGGGAAGGTCAGCCGATCCCCGAGCAGGGCGTACTGCGCCCCTTCGGGAAGGAAGCGGCCGAACCCGGGGAGCTGTCCGAGCACCAGGAGCTGGCCGACCGTCCCCCAGACCAACAGGCCGACAACGGCGGCCAGTTGGTGGCGCACCACCCATCCGATCGCGGCGCCCCAGAGGCCGCCGAGGCCGCAGACCGCCACGGCGGCACCCGCGATCCCCCAGCTGCGGGCGTCGAGCGCCAGGTCGCTGCCCCGGGCCGCGAGCGCGAGAGCACCGACCGTCGCGGCCTCGGCCACCGCGAGCAGCCCGAACAGCAGACCGGCGACGGTGGCCGCGCCGAGTTTCGCGGCGACCACGACGGAACGCCCGGGCGCGTGCAGGACGGTGCGGCCGATCGCCCCGGAGCGGAACTCGCCGGTGACGACCAGCGCGCCGAAGAGCGAGGCGAACAGCGCGCAGGAACCGGCCATGATCAGCACGCGGTGGCTCGTCGCGGCCGCCACGCCCGGGTCGGCGAGTCCCGACTCCCCGTAGACGGCGCCGAGTTGACCCAGAGCGGCGAGCAGCAGCGCGGTCAGCAGCAGGGCGGGCAGCGCCCCGCCGGAGCGGGCCTTGAGGAGTTCGGCCGAGAACTGGTCACGCACGGGACGCCTCCGTCCAAGGGCTGCCGACCGAGGTCGCGCAGGTGTCGATCAGCTGGAAGTAGGCGGCCTCGAGACTGCCGCCGCCCTGCCGGACGAGGTCGGCGAGCGGGCCGTGGAAGAGGACGGAGCGGCGCAGCACGACGACGTCGTCCACGCTCTGCTGGACCTCGGCGAGCAGGTGGCTGGCGATCAGGACGGTGCGGCCCTCGGCGGCCAGGTGCTCCACGAGGTGGCGCGTCCAGCGGATGCCCTCGGGGTCGAGGCCGTTCAACGGCTCGTCCAGGATGACGAGTTCGGGATCGGGCAGCAGGGCGGTGGCGAGCGCGAGGCGCTGGCGCATACCGGTGGAGCAGGACTTGTAGCGGGTGCGGGCGGACCGCCCGGCCAGGCCCACCTGCTCCAGGGCCCGGTCCACGCGGTCCGCGGGCAGGGCGAGCGCCCGGGCGGCGACCTCCAGGTGCCGGCGGACCGTCGGGCGCGGCGCGAAGCCGACCGCGTCCATGGCGACGCCGATCCGGTGTGCGGCGTCGGGCAGGGCGCCGGGGGCGGCGCCGAGCACCCGGACGGTGCCCCGGTCGGGCCGGGCGAGGCCGAGCAGGATGCGCAGCAGGGTGCTCTTGCCCGCGCCGTTGGGGCCGAGCAGGCCGGTGACCCGGCCGGGGCGGAGGGTGAAGCTGACGTCCTCCAGCGCCTGGTGGGCGCCGAAGTGCTTGCTGACGCCCGCGAAGGCGACGGCGTGGTCGTTGCCGGTCAAGTGGCCTCTCCCTGAGAGTGGTTCAAGTACGGTGCGCGCGTCGCATCCTGCGCTCGCTCTCAGCCAAGCAGCCGGGCGGACGCGACGGGCGCCGATACGGGGGCAGCATGCTGTCCCCGGTCGGCAGCTTGCTGCGGGCGGGCGGCGCGGCAGGCGGCGATGATCCGCTCGATCTCCTCGGCGGCGGCGTGAACGCCCTCGGTGAGCAGGACGGCGGCCGGGTTGAGCACCACTTCGTCCACCCCGGCACGGCGGTACTCCCCCAGCCCCTCGGCGATCTCCTCCGGGGTCCCGGTCAGGACGACCCCCGAGTCGAGCAGGGCGCGCGCGGTCGCCTCCGGGTCGTGCGGGTCCACGGGGACGCCGGCCCGGCGCAACATGTCGGCGTAGTGCGGGGCGGCCAGGTGCTCGCGGGTGGCCGCGAGGGCGAGCGCGCGGGGGTCGCGGCCCGGCGCGGTGGGGATCACGTGCACGGCGGTGGCGATGCGCGGCGGGGCCGGGCGTTCCCGCGCTCCTTCTGCCAGGGCGGGAGCGAGGGTGTCGGCGAGGTAGCCGGGCGGGGTCATCCAGGTGATCGCCACGTCGGCGACCTCACCGGCCGTCCGGGCCATGCCGGGGCGGAGCACACCCGCACCCACCTCCACCCGGGCGTACGGCAGTTGGGCGAGGGAGCCGTTCAGCCGGTGGTACGGGCCGTCCTGGGCGACGGTCCCGCCGTCGAGGAGGGTGCGGACGGAGGCGAGGTAGTCGCGGACGGCGCGGCGCGGGCTGGCGTACGGCTGCCCGGTGAGCCCGGCGACGAAGCCGGGGCTGCCGATGCCGAATCCGGCGACGACGGGTGCGTCGGTGAGCAGCGCGAGGGAACGGGCCTGCACGGCGGCCTCGTACGGGTGGCGCAGCGGCAGCAGGGTGACGGCGGTGCCGACCGGGACGGCGTGGCCCCGGCCGGCGAGGTAGGCGAGGGTCTGGTGCGGTTCGGCGCGGAAGGACTGGCAGAGCCAGAGCCGGCGGGCGCCGCTGCGCTGTGCGGCGGCGGCGAACGGGGCGACCAGCTCGGGGTGGTCCGGCTGGAGGGGGTAGAGGACGGCGGGGGCGGCCGGATCGGGGGTCATGCTGCGGGCTCCGTCTCGTCGTGATGGGCGGGTGCGCCGGGTTCGAGGGTGGCGACCGCCATCCGGTCCGGATCCAGGAACGTCGAAGCTGCGTCGATGACTTGACGATGCGTCACCGACTCCAGAACGTCACGGTAACGGTCGAGCCAGTCCAGGGGCAGCCCGGCGGCGAGGAAGCCGGACAGGGCGGTGGCCTCTTCGGCGCGGGTGGCGAGGGCGAACCGGGTGAAGCCGAGGGCGTAGCGGCGGGCCCGTTCGGTCTCGGCGGCGGTGGGGCCGTGCTCCGCGAGTTCGCGCAGGCAGCCAACGGTCTCCTCGGCGAGGAGGGAGGCCATGCCGGGGGCCCCGGCGGCCTCAGTCTCCAGCCAGCAGCCAGCCCGGTTCTCGCGGAGGGTGGCGGAGACGGCGTACGCCAGCCCGTGCCGGTCGCGCAGCCGCTCGGCGAGCCGGCTCGACGCGTGCCCGCCCAGCACCAACTGCGCGAGGTGGAGCGGGGCGTGGCCGCGTTCGGCCGGTCCGGCGGTGAGCAACGAGGCCTGTGCGGGCCCGTCTCCCGAAGCGGCGGCGAGGGCCGTACGGCCCGGGGCGGGCGTGTCGCGGGCGAAGGGCGGCAGGAACAGGCCGGACGGCCCGCCGCGCCACGCCCCGAGGGCTTCCTCGGCCCGGGCGACGACCGCCGCCGGGTCGACCTCGCCGGTGACCAGCAGCACCGACCCGGCGGGCACCACCGCCCGCCGGTGCAGGGCGTGCAGCTCGGCGACCTGCGGCACCGGCCCGGCGGGCGCCGTCGCGAGGCCAGGGCCTAGCAGCGGATGGTCGCCGAAGGCGCGGGCGAGCAGGGTGGCGCGCAGCCGGGCCCGGCCCGCCGGCCGGGCGCCCGCGCCGGGGTGCCGGGCGTGGGCGAGGGCGATCTCGCGGTCGGTGTGATGCGGCCGCAGCAGCAGGTCGGCGAGCAGGTCGAGGGCCCCGGGCAGCCCGGCGGCGAGCACGCCCATGCCGACGACCAGGGACTCGGCCGTCACCACGGTGCTCAGCTCGGCACCCAGGTCGGCAGCGCGGTCGGCGATGTCCTGCCGGGTGAGGATCCGTCCGGCGGCGGTGCGCGCGCCGGTGCCCAGGCAGGCCGCGAGCGCCCGCTGGGAGGAGGCGAGCGCGGGCTCGGTCCGGGCGAAGGGGATCACCAGGCGCAGTTCGGCTAGGGGCGCGTCCGGGGTGTGCAGCGCCACCAGGCGGAGCCCGCTGGGCAGAACGGTGTCCAGGCAGGCGCGGCCCGTGGCAGCTGCGCAGGCGGGCGTGTGAGCGGGCGTGTGAGCGGGTGCGCGGTGCGGGGTCATGGTCTCTCATCCGTCCAGGACGGTCAGGGAACGGGGCCCGGCGAGCAGCGCCCGGGCGGCTGCGGCGACGCCGTCCGGGGTGGTCCGCCGGAGCGCGTCGGGGAGCGCGGCCGGTCCGCCGCTGCCGGGCAGGAACAGGTCGTGGTGCCCGTGGGTGACGGCACGGGCGGTCAGCGAGTCCTCGCCCCGGTGCCAGGCGAGCAGCAACGCGTTGACGGCGCGGCGCAGTTCGGCCGCCTCGGGCGGGCGGCGGGCGAGGTCGCGCAGCACGTCCGTCCAGGCCTCGGCGGCCTCCTCGGCGCGGACGCCGGGGGCGCGGCCGAGGACGGCGAGCACCGGTTCGGGGGCGTTCGCGCCGAGCCACTGCCCGTACAGGCCGCAGGTGACCCGGGCGGTGGTGAGCCGGGGATCGCGGCGGACGAGGGCGGGCAGGCGGCCACGGCCGACCAGTTCGGCGAGCACCACCTGGGCGAGGTGGCCCGGCAGGTCCCGGGCGGGGGCGGGCAGCAGGTGCCCCACGGCGACGGCGTCGGCGGCCCAGGGCAGCGCAGCGGTGACGGCCTCGGCGGCCCAGGGCAGCGCAGCGGTGACGGTCTCCGGCGCCCGGGCTGGCGGGCCCCCGTCCATCGTGGCGCTCGGGCCCGGCGGGAGGCCGCCGAAGGCCTCCCGGATCCGCTCCAGCGCCCGCTGCGGCTCCACCTCCCCGACCACCGACAGCGCCATCGCGCCGGGCCGGTAGTGCCGCCGCACGAACGCCTCCACCTCCGCGGGGGTGGTCTCGGCCAGCTCTCCCGCCGTGCCGTAGCTGTCCCGACTGCCGGGCCGCAGCGCGCCGAGGACGGTCTGCCAGAGCCGCCCGGACGCCGCGCCGCCCCGGATCTCCTCGGCGATGACCTCGGTCTCGGTGCGCAGCACCGCCTCCTCGGGCGCGAACTCCTCTAGCCGACGGGCCTCCCAGCCCAGCAGATCGTCCAGCATCCCGGCCGGCGCCACGGTGTGGAACACGGTGCGGTCGCGGTGGGTCTCCGCGTTGCAGACGCCGCCCGCACCCGCGACCCGGGCGGCGTGCCCGTCGCCACCGTCCGCTCCCCCGCCCCGGGGGAACATCAGGTGCTCGACCAGGTGCGCCGTCCCGTGCCGCCCGGCCGGGTCCTCGTCGCTGCCCGCGGCCACCGTCAGGGCCACCGCGACGAGCCCGCGCCCGTGCCCGGGCCTCGGCTCGACCGACACCCGCAGCCCGTTGTCCAGTTGCTCCCGGTTCAGCAGGGGGCGGTGAAGCAGGGGGCTCATGTCAGCGGCCGGAAGACCGACACGCACATCTTCCGGCCGTCGCCACCGTCGAACGGCTGCTCCCGCCAACCGGAATGACGGGCAGTCAGCTCCAATCGGGCGATGCCGCCCAGCAGGTCCAGCTCGGAGGGCCAGAGGTAACGCAGCACGGTGGTAGCGCAGTTGGGCGCCGCGCCATCGAGGAAGAGGGTGTTCTGCACCAGCATGTTCTGCGAGGCGGGCAGCACGGAGATCGACTCGATCATCGCACTCCGCTCGCCGACCGGGTGGGTGGTGACGGCGTTGCCCCTCTGCACGTGGTGGTCGCTCGGGTCGAAGGTCTCGGTCACGACGTGGCCGCCCGGGGCGGTGTGCCGGGCCAGCGCGTGCATCAGGGCGATCTGCTCGTCGACGGCGGTGGCGCAGCACAGCACGTTGAACGGCGCGAGCACGACGTCGAAGGTGCGGCCGAGATCGAGGCCGACGAGGTCGCCGAGGTACGGGGTGACCCTGCCCTCCGGGTCCTTCTCGGCCAGCCGGGCGAGCATCGCCGGGGAGGTCTCGACGCCGTGCACGTCGAAACCCTGGTCGGCCAGGCGCAGCGCCACCCGGCCCGTGCCGACGCCGAGTTCGAGGACGCTGGCGCCCGGGCGGGCGAGGGTGAGCAGGAAGGTCCCGATGTCGTCCAGGTCGGGGGTGCTGGGGTAGACCTCGTCGTACACCCCGGCGAGGGCCTCGCTGTAGGCGGTGTTCAGCGCGGTGCCGAACCCCCCGGCCTGCCCGGGCGTGGCCTCGACGGCCGGGTCTGCTGCGGTGTCGGTCATCTCAGTTCTCCTCCGGGTCGGCGGTGGTGTTGTGGGCGGGGCGCAGCGGGTCGATGCCCGCCTGACGGAAGGCGCGGGCGACCTGCTCGGGGAGGCTTCCGGTGCCGATCTCCGAGGCGTGGTCGATCAGGGCGGTGGCGAGGGCGAGGCAGCGGTGCTGGCCGAAGCTGAGGTCGCGCCGGCCTGGGCGGGGGTCGGCCGGGTCCCAGGCGGCGGCGAGGCCGGGGGCCAGTTCGTCGGTGAACAGCGAGACCTCGGCGCCGCGCCCGGGCAGGTCCCGTACGGCGCGGGTGACGGCCCGTTCGGCCGCCCCGTCGTCGCCGTGCAGGTAGACCACCAGCGCGTCGCGGCGCGGGAAGTCCTCCGGGTCGGAGAGCACCTTGGCGTGGTAGCCGGCGTCGACCGCCTCCAGGGCGCCGAGCACGGCGGCCCAGTGCGCGGCCGCCGCGTCCGGGCCGGTGAGGTGCAGGAAGAGGCGGCGGACGGGGCCGGACGGGCGGGGCAGCGGCCGCGAGCCCATGACGTAGAAGAAGCCCGGGGACAGGGCGGGCCGGGCCGCCTCGACGGCGAGGCGCACCAGGTCGCCGGGGCCGGGGTCGGACGGGCCGAGGAGCCGGTCGACGGGGATGCGGGCGGTGATCTCGGGCAGCCGCACGACCAGGTGCCCGCCATCGGGCCGGATCTCGACCAGCCGGCCCTCGGCGGGGGCCCACCGGTGCGGGACGCCGTCCGCGTACCGCTGCTCCAGGGCGGGGTCGCGAGTGTCGCGGCGCGGTGCCGCCCCGGACGCGTCCGGCGTACGGGCGTTGCCCGCGTGGAGCTCCCGGTAGAGCGCGTTGGTGAGGCGGCCGCGCAGGTCGCGCGGGCTCTCGGCGGTGAGTTCGCGGCCCGCGACCACGGCCTGCCGACCGTCCGCCCGGACGGTGACGCGGTTCAGCGCCTCGGCCAGACGGGGGGCGAGCGGCGCGGGGGCGAGCAGTCGTGTGCCGGTCGGGGTGGTCATCGGGTGCTCCCGGTCGGGGGGTGGAGCCTCAGTGTGGTGACGGCCCCGGTCGGGGGGTGGAGCCTCAGCGTGGTGACGGCCCCGGTCGGGCGGGTGAGCAGGGTGCGGCCGATGCCGGCGGCCGCGCGGGCCACCGGGCTGAGGGTGGCGTGGGCCTGGGCGGTGGCGATCAGCCGGTCGAAGAGGTGCCAGCCGGCGAAGCCAACGGCCCGCTCGGCGAACCCGGGGTCGGGGGTGCGGCGCTCCAGGTAGCCCTGCCAGAACGCCTCGACGCGCGGCAGATGGCGGCGCAGGCCCTCACCGCCGCGCCGCAGCACCTCCTGGTGGCTGAGGTCGAACCCGGCCGGCTCCTGCGACCCCTCCCCGCCACCGGTGGGGGCGAAGACGGCGCAGGTGGCGTGGAAGAGCCACTCCCCGACGAACGCGCCCACGTCCCGGGCCGGGTCGGCGAGCCGGAACTCCTCCCAGTCGCACAGGTACAACTGCCCTTCGGCCAGCACGAACTGGTCGAACCGCAGGTCGCAGTGGGCCGGGGTGCGGGGTGCGGCGCGTTCCCGCTCGCGCAGCCCGCGCAGCGCCGCGACCACCTCCGGGTCGTCCTGGACGAGCTTCCATGCGGCGATCTGCCCCATGCTGCGGTCCCGCAGGGCGCTCCACGGGAACGCCTCCAGCCAGTCGAGCGGCGGCAGCGGCGGCTCGCCCTCGTCCAAGCCGGCGCCGCGCGGGTCGAGCCCGTGCAGGGTGGCGACGGCCCGGCCCGCCGTGCGGCAGAGGTCCTCGTCGAAGTCCCCATCCAGGGCGGCTTCGGCGCCGGAGCGGGCGCCGGGCAGCAGCCGGTAGGCGCTCACCGCGCCCGGACGGTGGCTACCCAGGTGCTCGGGGACGCGCAGGTCGGAGCCGGGCGGGAGGCGGAGGGCGAGCGTCTCGAAGGACAGCGCGCGGTCGAGTTCGCCGCTGGTGCCGTCCGGCGCGCGGGCCACCGTCTTGAGGAAGACCCGCGCTCCGGTGCTGGTCCGGCCGGCCCAGTTGTCGTTGCGGCCGCCGTAACCGGCCAGGTCCTCCGGCTCCAGGCGGCCGAGCCCCAGTTCGTCGAGGAGTTCCTGCACGGCCGGGGCGGCCGCCGGGTCCGTCGGCCGGTAGCGCAGCAGGGCCGCTCCTCCGGCCGGGTCAGGCGGGGTCATGGTGGTGGTCTCCGGGGCTCGGGGGCAGCGCGGGCCGCCCTTCCTGGTCGATCAGGTCGGCGATGAAGGCGAGGTAGTCGAGGAGTTCGTCGTGCCAGCCCTGGTGGCGGGCGAAGTCCTGCACGTGGACGGCGATCCGCACCACGGCGCAGCGACCGGTGAGCACCGGGTCGGGCCCGGGGCCGTACGCGTCGAGGAACACCCGGCCCAGGGCGGCGGGGCCGTACGGGGCCGGTGCGGTGCCCAACGACGGGAGCCGCCAGCCGAGTTCGGCCAGTTCGCCGAGGATCCAGCCGAGGTCCAGCTCCGGGCGGCCGGTGCCGAGGTCCGGGCCGGTGAGCAGGGCGGTCCGTCCGGAGTGCAGCGGTGGCACCAGGGAGCCCAGGGACGCCCAGCCGTGGACGGGCCCCGCCGGGTCACCGGCCCCGGCCGCCTGCTCCGCCCAGCCGAGCAGCCGGTCGGTGCGGCCCCGGCCCCACGATCTCCCTGCCCGGCGCCGCGATTCGTCGTCCGAGTCGGCCCATGCGCGCAGCCGCAGCAGCCCGGGCAGGGGCCCGGAGCGCTCCGGCGCGGGCGGTCCGGACCGGTGCAGGGCCCGCAGCCCGCGCGCCGCCGAGGCCAGCGAACCGGCCACCAGCAGCCGGGCCGCCGGGCGGAAGTCGCGCAGCCAGGCGGCGGCGGAGGCGGGGCCCGGCGCCTCGTAGAGCAGCCCGTCGCCGGCCTGCCGGGGCAGGGCGAACCGGGCGGCGTCCGGGGCGTCCGGCAGCCGGAGGTCGGGCAGGTGTCGGGGACCGGGCCGCTGCCACCACCAGTACGCCCCGTCCGCGGCCCGGAGCACGCTGGTGCTCTGCAGGCCGGTGGCGTACTCGGCGACCGGTTCGAGTCCGTCCAGGTCCGCGGGAAACGCGGCCTCCACGGGTACGGACGTCATGCCGCCGTCCCCTCCCCGCGCCGGTCGGCGCAGAGTGCGAGCAGGTCGGTGAGCGGCGCGGCGCCGCCGTCCGCCACCTCGCCGGTGGCCGCGCTGGCCGCCGGGACGGTGGGCGCCACCACGACCCCGGGCCGGGCGCGCAGCGTGCGCAGGTGCTCCTGGACCATCGGGTTGCGTTCGGCGGCCGGCGGCAGCGCCGGGGCCACCCCCACCAGGGCGTCGGTGGCGTGCAGGGCGAGCAGCAACGGGGTGTCGGCGAGGCCGAGGGCGTACCGGCCGACGAAGTGCTGGGTGGCCGGGTGGACCAGCACGAGGTCCGGCCAGCGGGCGAGTTCGACGTGCGGCGCCACCGGGCCGGCTTCCCAACCGAACCGCCGGACGCCGCTCGCTTCACCGCCCCATTCGTCGACGAACACCTCGCGCCCGCTGAGCGCGGACACCGCCTGCACCGAGACGAACCGGCACGCGGACCGGGTGAGCACCACCCTCAGCTCCACCTGCGGCAGGGCGTTCCTGAACCAGTTGATCCAGAACGGCAGGAATGCCACGCCGAGCGCCCCGGTGCCCGCCAGCAGAACCCGCCGGAACCCGGGGTCCGGCACGCCCAGTTGATCATCCATTCCCGTTTCTCCTCCGCCTTTCCCGCCCGGCCGTACGAACCGGGGCGGGCCGGCGCCCGGCCACGGCGCCGTCCCGCCCCGATCAGGGTTCAATGCGTGATCAGCACTTGCTCTCGATGGTCCGCGCGGCGAGCGAGCCGAGCGCGGCGGCGCACTGCTGCGAGGACTTGGCGCTGATGATGGTGGCGCGAATCGCCCACGGGATGGTGGGCGTGAACGCCGGACCGGTCTCGTTGCCGTCCGCCAGACCCAGCTCCTCGGCTGAGGTGTAGGCGGTGTAGCCGTCGAACAGGTCCAGCTCGGTGGTGTTCTGCATGAGGATCTCCTCCGTTGGAATGCGGACTTCCGGAATACGGACTTCCGTTACCGGGCCGATCGGCCGGCACCCGGTTCTCCCGGATCGGCCGGCGGCCCGTTGTCCCTGGGGACGACCACATCCTGACCCGCCGGTTTTCCCGGCCACTACTGGCAATTGCGGTATCGCCGCTCCCGCCAATTCCGCTTCCGTCATGACCGCCTCGGCAATTCCGGCGGCGGCATTGCCGCAAGTGACCATGTCCCCGTACGCGTGGAAGGGGATACAAATGATCGCGTGACCACACCTGACGTAGAACAGACTCCGGCCGAGCGGCCCGCCCTGCGTGCGCTGCTCGCCTACGCACGGCCGCACCGCGGGGTCCTCTCCCTGGTGCTGCTGCTCACCCTGCTCGGAAGCTCGGCCGGCCTGGCCCAGCCGCTGGTCGTCCAGGACGTCCTCGTCAAGCTCACCACCGGTGACGGGCTGCGCGACGAGATCCTGCTCCTGAGCGGGCTGTTCGTGCTCTCCGTCGCCCTCACCTGGGGGCAGGCCTGGCTGGGCGAGCGCACCTCGGAGCGGGTGGTCTTCCAGGTCCGCAAGGGCCTGATAGCCCGGCTGATCCGGCTGCGCACCGCCGAACTCGACCGCGTCGAGCCCGGCAGCCTCACCACCCGCGTCACCTCCGACAGCACCCTGGTCCAGCACGCCGCGACCGGAGGCCTGATCCAGCTGGTCGACGGATCGGTCCACCTGATCGCCACCATCGTCCTGATGGGCGTGGTGAGCCTGCCGCTGCTCGGCATCACGGCCGCCGTACTGGTGGCGGTCGGCATCGCGCTGGGCGTGGTGATGCCCAAGATCCGCACGCTCACCACCCGGGCCCAGGAGTCGGTCGGCGAGATCGGTGCCGCCCTCGACCGCGCGCTCGGCGCCGCCCGTACCGTCAAGGCGAACGGCGGCGAGGCGACCGAGACCGCCCGGGCCGAGGCCGCCGCCGAGCGGGCCTACCAGGCCGGACTGAGCGGCGCCCGGTACCAGGCGCTGATCGCCGTACTGGCCGGCCTGGTCGTACAGGCCTCCTTCCTCGCCGTGATCGGCCTCGGCGGCGTGCTCGCCGCGACCGGCAGCCTCGACCTGGCCGCGCTGGTCACCTTCCTGCTCTACCTGTTCAACCTCGGCGGACCGATCGTCTCGCTGGTCGGCGGCTTCTCCTCGCTCCAGCAGGGCCTGGGCGCTCTCGCCCGGATCGAGGAGCTGAACCGGATGGAGGCCGAGGACGACGTCGACGCCGCCCCGGCCCACCCGACCGGTCACGCACCCGACGTCACCGTCGCCGACGTGACCTTCGCCTACCCGGGCCGCGCCCCCGCGCTCGACGGCGTCGCCTTCACCGCCCCGGCCGGCCGGATCACCGCGCTGGTCGGCTCCTCCGGTTCCGGCAAGACCACCCTGTTCTCCCTGCTCCAGCGCTTCTACGACCCGGACGGCGGCAGCATCCGGCTGGACGGCACCGATGTCGGCACGCTGCCCCGGGCCGATCTGCGCCGCCGCATCGCCTACGTCGAACAGGACTGCCCGATGCTGGCCGGCACCCTGCGCGAGAACCTGCTCTACGCCGCCCCCGACGCCACCGAGCAGGAGATCGCCGACGTGCTGCGCCGCACGCTGCTCACCGACTTCGTGGCCGGACTCCCGGACGGCCTGGACACCGAGATCGGCGCCCGCGGCCTGGCCCTGTCCGGCGGCGAGCGGCAGCGGCTGGCCATCGCCCGCGCGCTGCTGCGCCGCCCGCAGGTGCTGCTGCTGGACGAGGTGACGGCCCATCTGGACGGGCGCAGCGAACAGGCACTGCGTTCCACCGTCGAACTGGCCGCGCGGGACTGCACGGTGCTCCTGATCGCGCACCGGCTCTCCACCGTCGCCTCGGCCGACCGGCTCGTCCTGTTCGACCGCGGCCGCGTCCTGGACCAGGGCACCCACGAGGAGCTGCTCGACCGCAGCGACTTCTACCGCGAGCTGGCGGGCAGCCGGCTGGCGCCCGCCGCCGGGTGAGCACCCCAGAACCGGGTGAGCACTCCGCCGGGCAGGTGCGAGGATCGACCTGGCCCTCGAACTCCCGGCCTCGTGCCCGGAGTTCCGACCCCACCGAAGGAAGCACAGATGACCGACCGGCCGACGCCCGCCCCCTTCACCACCGAGGACACCCTGTTCGGCGCGATCACCGTCAGCCTTGAGGGCCAGGACCGGCTGACGGTGTCCGGCGAGCGGATCCCCACCGTCGTCCTGACCCGCGACCCGGACTGCGAACCGGACCCGCAGATCGCCATCGGCACCCGCGACGCCGCCCACCTCACCCTGACCGTGGACGGCACGCCCGTGCCGCTGCGCCCGGGCAAGGGCAAGTTCCTCCGCGGGTCCTACCGGGTCGAGACCACGTACGACGGCGCCGTCTACGTCCTGGTCCCGGACTCCATCCCCAGCAGCCGGCTCACCCGCGACGGCAAGCGCCTCGGCGACTTCTCCAGCGACGGCGACCAGATCGTCATCGCCGAGTGGCGGGAGGACGTCCCGGCCCGCCCCGCCGACGCCGCCGTCGGCTACGCCTTCGCCTCCGCCTTCGGCACCGGCGGGCACCCGACCTGGATGCTCCTCGTCGAAGCGGTCGCCGCGCTCATCCCGTGACCCGCCAGGGCCACGTGCGCACGACAAAGGGCCGGGCCTGTACGGAAGCGAATTCCGTACGGGCCCGGCCTCGTGCCGTACACCCCCGAGAACGCCGCCGCCCCGGGCTCAGTCCGCGGCGACCGCCGACACCGCCCCGTTCGCCGGCTCCTCGTCCGCCAGTTCCTCGGCGTTCAGCGCCGACACCAGCGCCGCCTCGAATCTCGACCGCAGGCACAGTTTGCGCACGATGCTCGCGGTGTGCGCCCGGACCGTCCGCTCGGTGATTCCCAGGTGCCGCGCCAGCCGGCGGTTGGTCTCTCCCGAGGAAAGCAGTCTCAGCACCTCCCGTTCCCGGTCGGTGAGCACGGAGAAGTCCATCGCCCCGTGCACCGATGCCCCCGTCAACACTCCCAATGTGCCCTCCTTCATCGGCATTTCAGTCCACTGCGACCCGACCGCGGGTCACTGTCGGAAACCTCTACACTTTTCCATCACATTACTATCGACCCACCAGTGGATTACCATCCCCTTGACGACCGAACGCCAACGTCCGACCACCGCGCGACCGCCCACGCGGCCGCCGTCGGACGGCACGCCGAGCATCACACCAGGGGGAACGTCATGGCCGGCACCGGCATGTCCACACTTGGCCTCGACCCGGTCGAGGAACGGCTCTACCGCCACTTCCTGCGGAACCCGAAAGCCACGGACGAGAACGTCCACCTGCTGCTGCACACCTCGCCGGCCGCCGTCCGCGCGGCCCTGGACCGCCTCATCGAGCTCGGCCTGCTGCATCAGTCGGACGCGGGCGCGCTCACCGCGTCGGATCCCGGCCTGGCGGTCGACCGGCTCAGCCGCCTCCGCCTGCTGTCCCTTCACGAGGAACTGCAGCAGGTCACCCAGTCCCGCCGGCTGATCGACGAGCTGCGCCGCGAGCAGGGCCCGCGGTCACACCCGGCCCAGGACGTCGAGCAGTTGGAGGCACTGGAGGAGATCCGCACCCGGATCGACGACCTGGCCTTCTTCGCCCGCCACGAGATCCTCTCCGCGGAGCCGTACACCGAACTGACACCGGAGAACATCGCCCACGCCCGTCCGCTGGACGCCCGATGTCTGCAACGCGGCGTCCGCATGCGCAGCATGATCCTCCGTCAGGCACTGTCGCACCCGCCGACCGCCGGCTACCTGCACGAACTCGCGGCGCAGGGAGCCGAGATCAGGGTCCTCGACGACCTGTCCGAGCGGATCCTGGTCTACGACCGCGAGACCGTCCTGGTTCCGGCCGATCCCACCGACACCTCGCGCGGCGCACTGCTCACCCGGCAGCCCGGGCTGGTCGCCAACGCGCTGGCCCTGTTCGAGAAGATCTGGAACGAGGCCTCCGACCTGCCCGACCCGGCGGCGCAGTCCGACGCCGCACACCGGCTCTCCGCCGTGGAACAGCTCGTCCTGGCCGAGATGTGCCAGGCCGGCAAGGACGACATCGGGGCCCGCAACCTGGGCATCTCCGTCCGCACCTACCGCCGGCACATCGCCGAGATCCTGCGGGTGCTGGGCGCCGGCGGCCGCGCCCAGGCGGCCCTGCTCGCCCGCGAACGCGGCTGGATCTGACCCCGCCGCCGTCCCGACCGCCATCCAACCGCCGTCCCGCCGGGGTCACGCCCCCGGCGGGACGGCCCGCCAGCCGGTCAACGCCCGGTCCGCGAGCGCCCCGGCCAGCCAACGCTCCACCGCCTCGGCCGTCCCGCCCGCGGCGGGGACGACCCGTAGCGCGATCCGCCCGCCCTCGACCCGCTGCTCGCAGATCCAGCCCTCGGGCAGCATCCCCATCAACCGGATCACGGCGGTCGCGGCCGCCCCCGCCCGGTCCCCGGCGGCGGCGACCCACACCTCGTGGCCACCGCCCGCCCGCTCACTGCCAGCCATTGACCCGCTCCGCCCCTCGCGCCTGCCACGGAAGACCCACCGCCGCCTTCGCCGCCTTCGCCGGCACCGTCCGCGCCGGCCCGCCGACGGCCGCCACGGCCTGCGCCTGCGACCCCAGCACCACCAGCCCCACGGCCCCGACCAGCACAGTGCCACCCCGAACGGCACGCTTCGTGATCCTCAAGGACGCCTCCGCGTTTCCCAGGGAGGACCACCCCGAACGGGCGCCCTCCGTCTGCTGTCTGCGGATTCCACCCTGCCAGCGGAGCGATTCCTCGAACATGCGATCCAGTGTCAGCTTCTGCCCACACCCGGCGCACTTGGTGCCAACCACGACAACGGGCGCCCGGCCGGAGGAACCCGCCCGGGCGCCCGCATGAGGCCCCCTCCGTCCGTACGAGGCGCTCCGGGCGGCTACCGGGGCGTCTCCGAGGCGGAGAGCGGACGTGTCGGCGGAACGGTCGGGGACGGCGGGAAGGGCGGCTGTGGCGGTGCCGGCGCAGCCGACGGCGATCCCGCGCTGACCGAGCTCGCGCCTCCGCAGGGTGCAGGCCACGGCGGCGACGGCGGGGACGGGGGGCGCCGGCGGGGGCGGTGGCCGCGGAGCCTACGGCGCCACCAACCAGAGGTTCTCCGAGAACTGCGGTCTCGACGGCACGGGCGGGGGTCCGGTAGCGACGGTTCCCAGGGCGGCGACGGCGCCGTCATCACCTGGAACACGTACGGCAGCTAGCTAGTGCCATGACGATCTCCAACGTCTGTGGAGTTGCCGGGACGTGCACCACCGTCAGCTGTGCGAGTCAGAAGCACAACCCCGCATGCACGAAATTGCACGAACCCGGCCAGAGCCACACCCCTAACGCGCCTCCACGCAAGATGAGCCGGACTTGTCCCTCGATCGCCGGAACCCTTCGGCCTGTTGGATTCCAACAGGCCCAGAACGCACGAAAGGCCCCACCCGCCCAGTTCGGACGACCGGTGGATGGGCGTGACTCTGTGCACATGAAGCGGATGCTGGCGGCCTTCGGCACCAACCTGCATGAGCGGGCGCCCGGCGGCACATCGGACAGGACCTGGACCGCGTACACTCACGACACTTGGAGGACCACCGCGTGACCGTCGAACTCCGCCACCACACTGCCTTGGCGCCCGAAGCCCGGCAGGATCTGCTGGACGTCTACGCCGACGTGCGCGGCCCGCTGCTGCACCTGCCGAACTACCGCGTCGCCGCATTCGCCGAACGCCTCGACCGGCATACCGCCGATCCCGGCTTCGAACTCGTCCTCGGCTACGACGGCGAACTGCCGGTCGGATATGTCTACGGCAACACCATCGAGGCCGGCGACCGGTACTGGAAGCGCATGACCGATCAGCTTCCCGACGGCTGGACCGACACCCCGACCCTGGCCATCAAGGAGATCGGCGTTCGCACGCCCTGGCGTGGCACCGGCACCGCCCGTCGCATCCACGACGCACTGCTGGCCAGCCGCACCGAAGGCCGAGTCACGCTGATGGTGAACCCGCTCGCCGGGGACGGGAAGGTCCAGCGTCTCTACGAGACCTGGGGCTACCAGGCGTTCAACGCCCAGCAGCCATCACCGGAATCGCCTCGATTGACGGCGATGGTTCGTCCGACCCGCTGAACTCCGCGACGGTGACCCCGCGCGTGAGGCCGTCGGGCGCCGACGGTCGGTCTGGCGTGCCGTCAGGGCGGTTGTCACAAAAGCCCGTTGTGTGCCTGATCGTTGTGGTACGTTCCGTAACCTAACCGAAAATAGGCGACCCCGGCAGCGCGCCAACGCTCCGGGGTCCGGCAACAGGAGCGAGACCTCCCGATGCGCGTCCATCGTAGCGCCCACGTGCGCAACTTCACCGTGCTGCCCAACGGCATGCTGCAGTGCCGGCGGCTGTCCTACACCGCCCGCGGCCTGCTCGCCGACCTCCTTTCCCGCCCGGACGGCTGGCGCGAGGACGGTCGGCACATGGCCGACACCAGCCCCCAGGGGCGGGGCGCGATCCGCAAGGCGCTGAAGGAGCTGGCCGACGCGGGCTTCTACCGCGTCGAGAAGATCCGGATGCCCGACGGCACGATCATCACCGAGACCCACGTCTACGACACCCCTCAGCTCTCGCCACCGGGTGCCACCCGTCCGGCGCCCGGTGAGGCGGCAACCGACGGTGCTGTCGCCCTTGTAAAGGACCGACGGAAAGAACCTTCCCTCCCGCCCGGCGGGCCGGGGAGCCGGTCACCGCCGACGAGCAGCCCGTGGCGGTGCCGGACGAGCAGGCCCGGGAGGCGGTCGCCACACTGTTCCGGGTGATCCGCCCGGAGCCGCGCCTGCGTCTGGGGGAGGCCGAGGCTCGTGAACTCGCGCCTCTGGTCGCGCAGTGGCTGGAGCGCGGCAGCGGTCCCGCCGACCTCGCCCAGGCCCTGCTGCCGGGTCTGCCCGCCCCGGTGCACTCGGCGGTCGCGGTGCTCCGCTACCGGCTGGAGCGCAAGATGCCGCCCGCCCAGACCGCCGTGCGGCCCGCAGTGGCCCGGTACGCCGAGTGCGCCATGTGCCACGATCCGGTGCCCCGCCCGGGCATCTGCGGCCCGTGCGCGGGCCTCGCACCCCGGCCGGTCGGAGTCGGCAGCGATGCGGCGGCCGCCCGCACCGGCGCGGACCGCGCCAGAGCAGCGCTTAGGTCCGCGAAGGCTGTCGGCTTGAACCTGGGCGGCCTTGCCGCCGCCTGACCGCCGGCTGCCGTCTGTGCCCGGGAACGGCCGGCACCGGCAGCCCGGTCCCGCCGCCCCCGTGAGCGGCGGGACCGGTCAGGCGGGTCAGGCCGGGCGGATGCCCGGGTTGCCGGCCTCGGTGACGAAGGAGGCGGCGGTGGTGATCGGGGCGCCGGGGCGGGTGATGTACGGCAGGACGCGGTAGTCGGCGCGCACCTGGTGGCGGTCCAGAGTGAGCGTGGTGTAGCCGCGCCGCCCGTCGTAGAACTTCATGTGCGGGTTGGCCGACATGAGGGTGTTCCAGTTGGACGGCCGCTCCTCGCCGTCGCCGTCGCTGCTGATCGAGGTGCCGACGAACTCCACGCCCACGGTACGGGAGTCCGGCTTGTCGAAGTCGCGCTTGACGTCGAGGGCGTAGGCGACGTGGACGTCACCGGTGAGCAGCACCAGGTTCTTCACCCCGGCCTGGTCGACGGCGGCGAGGAAGCGCTCGCGGGCGGCCGGGTAGCCGTCCCAGGCGTCCATGGAGAGCTTGGAGCGGTCGGCGGTGGTGTTCTTGCGGCGGGAGAAGACGACCTGCTGCGGCACGACGTTCCAGGTGGCCTTGGAGCGGCGCAGGCCCTCGGCGAACCAGCGCTCCTGGGTGGCGCCCATCAGGGTGCGGCGGGGGTCGTCGGACTCCGGGGCGGGGTACTGCCAGCCGTCGCCGTTGGCCTGGTCGTCGCGGTACTGGCGGGTGTCGAGGATGTCGAACTGCGCCAACTGCCCGAACTGGACGCGCCGGTAGAGGGTGAGCTCGGTGCCGCGCGGCTGCGGCATGCGCAGCGGCATGTTCTCCCAGTACGCCCGGTAGGCGGCGGCGCGGCGGGCGATGAACGGTGCCGGGTCCTGGCCCTTCTCGGGGATGCCGGCCGCGTAGTTGTTCTCCACCTCGTGGTCGTCCCAGGTGACGTACCAGGGGTGGGCGGCGTGCGCGGCCTGCAGGTCGGGGTCGTTCTTGTAGAGGGAGTAGCGCAGCCGGTAGTCCTCCAGCGTGGCCGTCTCGTGATCGAACAGCGCCGGCAGGGTGCGGTCGGTGTACGTGCGGTCGCCGCCCGCCGCGTCGATGCCGTACTCGTAGATGTAGTCGCCGACGTGGAACACCGCGGCCAGGTCCTCGTCGGCGAGGTGGCGGTAGGCGGTGAAGTAGCCGTCCTCGTATGCCTGGCAGGACACCAGGCCGAAGCGGGCGGCGTCCAGGCGGCGCCCGCGGGCCGGCGCGGTGCGGGTGCGCCCGACGGGGCTGCTCCAGGAGCCGACGGTGAAGCGGTACCAGTAGCCGTGGTCCGGGTCGAGGCCGTCGACGTCCACGTGAACCGCGTAGTCGAACTCGGCGTGCGCGCGGGCGCTGCCGCGCCGCACCACCTTGCGGAACCGCTCGTCGCGGGCCAGCTCCCAGCCCACCCGCACCGAACCGGTGGGCGGCAGCCCGGCGCCGGGCTCCAGCGGGCGCGGCGCCAGGCGGGTCCACAGCACCACCGCCTCGGGCAGCGGGTCGCCGGAGGCCACGCCCAGGGTGAACGGGTTGTCGGTGATGACGCGCGGGGCGAACTCGGCGTCCTCGGCGTGGGCGGACGGCAGGTTGACGGTGAACGCCAGCGCGGCGGCCGCCGAGGTGACGGTGAGGAAGTGGCGCCGGTCCAGGCGCGCGGCGGCCTCGCGCAGCTGCTGGTCGGGGGAGGGGCGGTCGGCAGGGCGGGTCATGGGGTGAAGGCCTTTCGCTGCTCGGCGGTGTGCGAAGGAATTCGAGTGGACCGCGCCGTACGCCAGGGGTCGGGATCCTGGCAGCCGAGTGATCATCTGATGGGAGAGACGTGAAGGTCCGACAAATCCTCCCAGGAGGGCGGAAATCGGGTGCGGGCGGCGCGCAGGGCGCCGTTCCCGCCGTCCTCGCCCTGGGAATTCCCGTGGAGGAACGGTGAACGCCTGCGCCGCCTCCGCACCCGGGCTTGGGGAGCCGATGGGGCGCTACGGGCGGGCGGCGGACGCGGCGGGCGCGGCCCCCCGCGCCCGCCCGAGGGGCGCCCCTCAGGCCCGGACGGGGCCGTAGGCGCGCAGGAAGACGTCCACGGCCTCCTCGGCGATGGCGCGCAGGTCGGGGGCGGGGGTGTCGGGGCGGTAGTCCAGGGGGCCGGTGAGCAGGGCCAGGAGGTGTTCGGCGGCGCGCTCGGGGTCGCAGGGGCGCAGGCGGCCGGCCAGGGCCAGGCGGGCGAGGCGGTCGGCGAGGGCGGCGCGCACGCGCAGGGCGGTGCGCTCGCGCACCCCGGCCGGCACCTCGGGGAACTGCGCGGCCTGGGACTGCGCCAACCTCCGTACAGCGCAGGCGTGTTCGCCGCCGTACAGCTCCAGCAGCGCACGGCCGGCGTCGGCGGGAGCCGCCTGCGGGTCACCGTCAGCAGGCAGTTCGCGCAGCCGCTCGACGGCGGCCAGGGCGCCCGCCGTCAGGTCGTCGGCGGCGCTGCGGCGCTACATGCACGACCCGGTCCACTTGGCCGGCGATCCGGAGATCATGCCGCACCTGGCCGGGATCGCCATCGGCCCCGACCTCTCCGACGACCCGGACCCCGCGCTGGCCCGGGACATCATGAACCTGCACGAGGAGAAGGCTGCTCTGTACCCGGAGTGGGCCGCGCAGCTCGGTCCGCTCCTCGATGCATAGCGGGCATGGCAAAGTCAAGGAAAGTCACTCGAACGAGTGAGTCCACTTGCACGCCGGGGGGTGGTCGTGATGTACAACACGCTGGCCGCGCAGTTGAGTTGACTGATAGACATCACCCCGGGGGACCCGACCATCAGCCCACACATTTGGGAGGGAACCATGAAGAACCGCTTTGTACGTCGTGCGGGTGTTGTGGTGGCCGGTCTCGCCGTGCTGACAGTCGGCTTCGGCAGCACGGCGGCCATGGCGGCCGCTCCGGCAGCCCCGGCCCCGGCCCCGGTCGCAGTGGTCCAGAACGTCGCGCCCGCCATCACGGACGTGCAGACCTGGACCTACGTCACCGGCCCGCTGGAGACCACACTCACCCTCGACACGACCGCTCGCGCCGCGTCCATCGTCGTCTACGCCAACGTGCCGCTGCTCGGGAAGGTCAAGGTCGGCAGCGCGTCGGGCAGCCTGACGCAGGGCATCACCTTCCACCTCGGCCTGTCGCCGTTCGTCAACGGCACGCAGAGGTTCTACCTGGTCGGCGACGACGTGCACCTGTACTACGACTTCGACGCGCTCGGCAAGCACTACACGGGCGACGTCAAGCTCGGCACGCTCCCGCCGTTCTAGTACGGCCGGTGCCGCCCGTCGCCCCTGCACCCCGGGGCGGCGGGCGGTCCGCATCGGCGTCAGGCGCCGAAGGAGACCTGGTCGACCGTCCAGAACGCGCTGTTGGTGCCCGTGCAGCGGAACTGCAGGCGCTCCGTGGTGGCGCCGGCCGGCACGGTGACGGGCAGGTGCTCGACGGTGTTCAGGTCCGAGCGGTAGGACTTCACCACCTGCGGGGCGCCGTCGTCGAAGACCACGTACACGTCACCGGTCTGCGGGCCGTCGACCTTTTCACCCTCGCCCTGCCCGCCCCCACCACCGGCTGACCGCAGGGGAGCCCGAAGAACTCAGGGCTCAGACCGGCTGCGGCAGCCAGCCGTTCTGCACCGCCCGCATCCCGAACTCGAACCGGCTGTGCGCACCGCCGCCGGCCCGAAACCCGCGTGCCCGAACCGGCACCGCTGCGGTAGCGTGCGGCCCATGTCGAGCCCTGAGGCATCCAGGGTGGGGTCTTTCGGTCACACGCCGTCAGCCCCCTGAACCCCACGCCCCGCCCTCCCGCCGCACCCCGCGGCCGGAGCGGCGTGCCCCCGTGCCCTCCCGGGCGCTGACCGCGGTGACGAGACGCCCCCTTCTCGCGCTTCTCCTCACCCCGGAGCCACCCGATGCCCCTGCCGCTCTACCTGCTCGCCCTGGCCGTCTTCGCCATGGGCACCTCCGAGTTCATGCTCGCCGGCCTCCTGCCGGACCTCGCCGCCGACCTCCACGTCAGCGTCGCCACAGCCGGCCAGCTCGGCCCCGCCTTCGCGATCGGCATGGCCGCCGGCGCCCCGATGATGGCCGCCCTCACCCGCACCTGGCCCGCCCGCACCAGCCTCCTCGGCCTCCTCCTCGCCTTCGCCGCCGCCCACGCCACCGGCGCCACCACCACCAGCCTGCCGCTGCTGTGCGCCACCCGCGTCCTCGCCGCCCTCGCCTGCGCCGGCTTCCTCGCCGTCGCCCTGACCACTGCCGCCACCCTGGTCGCCCCCGACCGCAAGGGCCGCGCCCTGGCCGTCCCGCTGTCCGGCACCACGCTCGCCACGATCGCCGGCGTCCCGGCGGGCGCCGCCCTCGGCACCCTGCTCGGCTGGCGCGCGACCTTCTGGGCCGTCGCCGCCCTCTGCCTGCCCGCCGCCGCCGGCCTCCTCCACGGCCTCCCGGCCCGCCCCGCCCCGCACGCCGCAGGCCGCAGCAACGGCACTGACCGCAGCAACGGCACGGGCGAACCGGCGCTGCGCACCGAACTCGCCCAACTCCGCCGCCCCCGCCTGCTCCTCGCCATGGCCCTCGGCGCCCTGGTCAACGCCGCCACCTTCGCCGGCTTCACCTTCCTCGCCCCCGTCGTCACCGACACCGCCGGACTGGACCGGCTCTGGATCCCCGTCGCCCTGGTCTTCTTCGGCGCCGGCTCCCTGCTCGGCGTCACCGCCGCCGGACGCCTCGCCGACCACCGACCCGGCCTGGTCCTCGCGACCGGCGGCCCGCTGCTGCTCACCGGCTGGCCGGCCCTCGCACTCCTGGCCGACGAGCCCGCCGCGCTGCTGGCCCTGGTGTTCGTGCAGGGCGCGCTGTCCTTCGCCCTGGGCGCCACGCTGATCACCCGGGTCCTCTACGAGGCCTCCGCCGCCCCCACCATGGCCGGCTCGTACGCGACGGCGGCCCTCAACACCGGCGCCACCGCCGGACCGCTCCTCGCCGCGACCACCCTGGGCACCACCGCCGGGCCCCTGGGCCCGCTGTGGGCGAGCGCACTGCTCGTCCTGCTCGCGCTGCTCCTGGCCGTACCCCTGCGCGGGGTGCTCACGGCCCGCCGCGGCGGGGCGTAACACGTGCCCAGGAGTGGGAAGTCGACGAGGCCGGCTTCCCACTCCGGCGGGGCGAGCGCGGGCTGCCGCGGGCCGGTCAGCGGACGACGTCGAAGACCTGCTTCTGGACGCCGTTGGAGTAGGCCTCGTGCTCGACGAGTGGTGTCGACCGCCCGCGGGGAGGCGGTCATGGGGGGCGAGGGAGCTGGTCAGCCGAGGAGTTCGGCCAGCCATTGCTGCCAGGCGGCCTCGGCCCCGTCGGTGTCCGCTCCGAACAGGTGGTGGAACGTCAGCACGATGCCGGGGCCGTGGTGGAAGGTGTAGATCGCGTCGGCGGTGCGGATCTCGAAGCGCTCGTCGTCCGCCCAGACCACCTCGCCGTCCAGCGGCGGCAGGCCCGCCGGCTCGGCGTGCGCCCGCGCGCCGAGGGCCACCGGGGTGGGCAGCGACAGTCCGAGGGCGAGTGCCGCCCGGACGTCCTGTGCCGGCCGCGGGCCCGTCGGCACGGCGGCGAAGACCGGGACGGCGGTGCGTCCGGGGAAGTGGGCCAGGTACTGGCGCAGCGTGCCCAGGTGGAAGGGCCAGCCGCGGCGCAGCGCGTCGTACTCGTCCTGCCAGTCGTCGCCGAGCAGACCGCTGTGGACGATGCGCAGGACGGTGCTGCCGGCGTCGCGGCCCTCGATGAGGTACTCGAAGGCCATGAACCGGCCGTCCTCGGCCGGGGGCGTGCGGGTGGCGAAGCGCTTGCCGGGTTCGTAGGCGGTGATCAGCGCCTCCTGCCGGTGGCCGCCGGTGTCCATGGCGGCGATCCCGCCCGCGTGCCCGTCCACCTGGTTGCGGCCCATGAACCAGGCATCGATCCCCGGCCCGGTGGCGATCGCCTCCCAGACCTGTTCCGGGCTCGCCGGCAGGCTCGTCTCCAGCTCGATCTCGAACGGGTGCGTCATCGGCGGTTCTCCTGCCCAGCGTCGGACTGTTGTGCCTGCGGTTCCTGCGGTTCCTGCGGTGCCTGTAGTGCCTGTGGGGCCTGGGCTTCAGCCCGGGTCTCCGCCCGTGTTTCCGCCCGTGCCTCCCCGGTGGCGCTCGCGCCACCCTCTCGGGGGTCGGTCGTGGCGGGTACCTGGTGCAGCCCGACGACCACCCGGTGGGTGCGGCCGCCCGGGGCGTTCTCGTCGTGGTAGCGGCCGACGAGGGCCGCCACGGTCTGGGCCAGTTCCTCGGCGAAGGCCGCCCGGTCGGCCGCGGAGGCGAACCGCACCTCCGCGTCGATGCCGAAGGAGGCGACCCGCCGCCCGGCCCGGGCGGCGCCGGTCAGCAGCTGCCCGACCTCCTGCACCAGCCGTGACCCCAGGGCCAGCAGCCAGCGGGCCGAGAGCTGGTCGGGGGAGCGGGAGGGGTCCGGGCTCACGGCGGCCAGCACGGTCGGGGAGATCACGTAGGAGGCGGCGGTGGCGCGGTACACCCGCTCGGTGACGCTGCCCTTGCGCCGCTCCTCGGCGAGCTCGACCAGCCCGTGACGCTCCAGCTCCTTCAGGTGGTAGTTGACCTTCTGCCGGGGCAGCCCCAGGCGGCCGGCCAGCATGGCGGCCGAGCCGGGCTCGGCGAGGGCGGCGAGGATCCGGGACCGTATCGGGTCCAGGGACGCCTCGGCCGCGGCGGGTTCTTCGATCACAGCGACGTCCAGCACCGTTCCAGGATCCGACCGACGAAATAATTTGTCAAGACAGTCGAAGTTGTCGGGTGGTGGTAACGCCGACCGGGCCTTGAAATGGGTACCGACGGTCCACGACGCCCGCGGCGGCCCGCCCGCGGCCTCCGTGGTCGCCCGGACGCCGCCAGGCGCCCGGCAGGGAGGAACGGACATGGGCTACTCGGCACCGCAGGAGTTCGGCGAACTCACCTTCGTCTTCAGCGCGGGCGAGACGAGACCGCCGGAGGGCTACCACGCCCTGTGCAGCGTCATCCCCAGGGACGGCCCGATGACCTGGGTGAAGGGCACCCGTGCGGGGTCGGCGGCGCTGGCGGAGCCCAGGGAGTGGCGCAAGGTCGCCGACTCCGACGGGGTGCTGCGCGGCCTGGTGCCGGTGGCGCCCCCCGGGTACCGGGCGCTGAGCGCGCTGTGGTCCTCGGACCGGGTCCACGGTGCCCACGACGTCCTGCGCGAGCTCGACGGCGAGGCCTTCGTCGCCCAGACGGACCTGCGCTGCGTGAAGGAGGAGATCGGCGGGCGCCGCTACGTGGCCGTCGGCGTCCGGCGCGGGCGCGGCGGCCTGGAGATCGCCGAGACCGTCCGGCCCGAGACCGTCCCCGAGGGTGCGGGCTGCCTGCTGACCCCCGGCATCGCGACGTGGATCTCCTACTTCGACGGCGACTACGAGGGGGAGGACATCGGCGACGTCCACGTGCTGGACGTGCCGCTGAAGACGGTCGCGCGGGGCGGGCCGGCGGGGCCGGTGATCGCGGGCTGGAGCGACGTGCCCGAGGCGACCGCGCCGGTCGTCGACCGGGAGGTGGTCCTGCCGTGCGTCGCCGTCGCCGACCGGGGCAGGTCCGCGCAGTGGATCGTGCGCAACTCCCCGACGTACACCGTGCGGCGCAAGCGCTTCCACACCCGCCAGGCGGTCGTGGACCTGCGGGAGGAGGCGCGGGCGGGCACGATCGGCGCTCTCGTCCCGTGGGGGGTGGGCCGGGCACAGGCCGAGCCCTACCGGGAGCGGGCCGGGCTGTCCGTCGGCTTCGAGGCGGGCGTCGAGGCCGAGGGCTTCGGCGCCAGGTCGGTCGCGTCCCTGGGCCGTGCGCTGGGCTACGGGAGCGCGCACTCCGTCACCGCTCTGAGGTGGGAGCGGAAGACGGTCCAGGCGCCCGCGCCGGGCCTGCACCTCACCGCGCTGTACGCCGAGAGCCACTGCATCGAGATCGTCCGCAACGATCCGGTCCACACGCTCGCCTCCGGCCGGGAAGGCCTCACGTTCAACGCCAACGCGTCCTTCACGGCGCCCAGTTATCCGCCGCCGGCGGGCCGTTGAAGGGAGTTGAAGGGTCTTGAAGGGAGTTGAAGGGGGTGGAGGGGGTGAAGGGCGGTGGAAGGGGTGCGCCTCGATCGCGTTCGTCACCCGTCGTGTTGGCGGTTCATCAGATCTCGTTAACTCGTGCTTGTCGGCTGGCTGGGCCGGACGGGCGGTGACTACGCTCGGCCGCGCCGTCCGCATGGGGACGGCGCCCCGCCGCGTGCTGCACGCGCCCAGGCCGTCCCGGCCGTCACGCGCTGGTACGGATCCCCACGCTCGGGCAGTTCCCACGGGAGTGGACATGAGCTCTGCAGGCCGTAAGACCGTCGCGGTGATGGCCGCGGCTCTGGCGTCGCTGGGCGTGGGGAGCGCGGTCAGCGCCTCCGCGGCCGCCTCGTCGCCGTCGTCGTGCAGCGGGGCGGAGTGCCCCAGCCTGAAGCCGACCCGCCTGTCGGTCAGTCAGGCGAGCCTGAACGTCACCCAGATGCAGCTGGAGAACATCCAGGCGATGGTGTCCGACGCGGTGACCGGGGAGCCCATCCGCGGTGCGAAGATCGTGTTCGCCACCATGGGCGGCCGGACGCTGGGCGCCGCCTACACCGACTACGACGGCATCGCCGCGATCACCGCCCCGGAGAACCTGGGCCCCGGCACCCTCCAGGAGCTGCTGGGCGGCTACGAGGCCGCGATGATCGGCGACGGCGTCCACGCCCCGGCCGGCGCCCACGGGGCGATCACCATCGGCACCGACCAGGGCCCCGGCGTCCCGGGCAACCCGTGCGCCATCTGCAGCGACCGCGGGCTCAAGCAGGACGTCGTCCCGGTCGACTGGAGCCGGTAGGGGAGCGGGGGAGCGGGCCGCGCGGAACACCCGTCGCGATCGGGAAGGCGGAACACGATGACCGGGCAGGACACCGGGACGACGCGCGACACCGGGACGGGATGTGACACCGGGACGGGGCCGGCCGAGGCGGTGGAGCAGCCGTCGGCGGTGAGCACGGGCGCGATCTGGCGGCTGCCGGTGACGGTCTGCCGCATCACCCAGTTCCTGGGCGAGCGGACGGCCGGGGCCCTGCTGGAGCGCGCCATCGCCACCGGCTCGGCCGGCGGCGCGCTGAAGCCCTCGATGATCCGGGACCGGGAGCTGGACCCCGACTTCCGCCGCTCCCGGTCCTGCCAGGACTTCGCCGCACCCGAGTTGACGGCCGCCATCGACGAGGTGCTGGAGGCGGTCGAGCACACGCTGGGGGTCTCCTGCCGGCACACCGAGCCCAGTTACGGCCTCAACGTGCACAACGACGGCGACTTCTACCGCTCCCACCAGGACACCAGCGCCGAGTACTCGCCCCGGCGCCTGCTCACCTTCGTCTACTACCTGCACCGCACGCCCCGGCCCTTCGGCGGGGGAGCGCTGCGGGTGTTCGACGCGGCCCTGCCGCTGTACACCGAGACGTCCGGGAAGTGGAAGGAGCAGACCTGGCGGGACTGGGAGCCCGAGCACGACAGCATCGTGTTCTTCCTCCCCACCGCCTGGCACGAGGTACGGCCCGTCAGCTGCCCGAGCGGGCGCCACGAGGACAGCCGCTTCGCCGTCAACGGCTGGCTGTGCAGCCCCGATCCGGCGCACCGGGGCGGGGCGGCATAGGAGACGGGTGCCTGGTCGCGGCCTCCGGTCGGTCGCTGAGGTGTCGTCCGGGGTGTCGGCCGGGGTGTCGGCCGGGGTGTCGGCCGGGGCATCGGCCGAGAGCGTCCGCGGATCGTCCGCGCGAACCGCGCCGTGGGACCGGGGAGTTGGCATCGGCTTTGTCCGGTGGACTACGCTGTGCGGCATGACTACCGGGACGGCGTTGCGCCACACACGGGTTGGCGACCCGGTGCTCTTCTGAGCGCCGTGCGGGCCGGTGCCGGCCCGCTGTCCGATCGAGGGCCCTGCGCTGCTGCGCGGGCCCCGCCTCCGTCGTGTTGATCACAGGCTCGATACATCAACCACGACAGGAGACCTCATGCCCACCAAGACGCTGCAGATTCCCACCGCGGACGGCCAGGCCGACGCTTTCGCCGCCTTCCCCGACGGCGGCGGGCGGCACCCGGGGGTGCTGCTGTACTCGGACGCCTTCGGCCTGCGGCCCGTGCTGCGGGAGATGGCCCGCGAACTGGCCGAGCACGGGTACTACGTGCTCGTTCCCAACCTCTACTACCGGCACGGCCCGGCGCCGGTGATCGAACTCCCCGCGCACATCGGAGAAGAGGCCCGGCCGGCGGTCTTCGCCCAGCTGATGCCCCTGATCCAGGAGCACATCGCCGAACGCGCCCTGCGCGACGCCGACGCCTACCTCAGGTTCCTCACCGCTCAGCCCGAGGTCAGCGCCGGTCCGGTCGCCGCGATCGGCTACTGCATGGGCGCCGCTCTGGCGATGCGCACCGCAACGGCCCACCCCGGCCAGGTCGCCGCCGTCGCGGGATTCCACCCCGGCCTCCTGGTCACCGACGCGCCCGACAGCCCGCACCGCCTCGTCTCCAAGCTCACCGCCCAGGTCCACCTCGGCCTCGCCGAAGGCGACCTGTCGCCCGAGGCCATCAGCGAGCTCAACCAGGCCCTGGACGCCGCAGGTGTCGACCACAGCATCGAGACCTACCCGGGCACCGTCCACGGCTTCACCATGTCCGACACCGAGGCCTTCGATTCCGCCGCCCGGCAGCACCACTGGGACCGCCTGCTCGCCCTCCTCGGCCGCACCCTGACCGCCGGCTGAGCCCCCGGCCCGGGGAAGCCGCCCCTGAGCCCCTGAACCCTGGGCCCCTGAGCCCCTGAACACGGCCCTCGGCGCATGAGAAGTCGACACCACCGACTTCTCATGCGCCGGGGGCCGCTCCGCACGGAGCGGCCCCCGGCGCCGTGGCCGTACGCATCACCGTCCTCACGTCCCCAGCGCCTGGACCCAGTCGAGCGTGAGGCGCGTGAACGCCTGTGCCGCGGCGCTCTGGTAGGCGGTTTCGCGGCGCAGGAGGGCGGCGGTGCGGGCGGGGAGGGCGGGGGTGAGGGGGACGGGGTGGAGGTGGGGGTGGTCGCGGGCGATGGCGTCGGGCAGGACCGTGGCCAGGGGGGTGAGCCGGACGATCTCGGTGAGGGCGTTGATGGAGTTGGCCTCCACCGCGATGGGCGGCGTCGTGTGGTGGCGGGCGAAGTGGGCGTCGATGTGGCCGCGGGTGGCGAAGTCGCCGCTGAGCAGGGCCAGGGGGTGCGCGCCGAGGTCTGTCACGGGCAGCGGCCGGGTGCTGCCCGCCCGGGGGTGGAGGGGGCCGACGACGAGGCTGAGGGTCTCGGTGAACAGGTCGGTGCCGGCGATGCCGGGCAGATGGGGGCCGTGGAAGGCGATGCCCAGGTCGAGCTCGTCTGCCAGCAGCGCGGATTCGATGCGGTCCTGCGTCAACTCCCGCACGTTCAGGGTGATGCCGGGATGGCGGGTGTGGAGTTGTGCGACCAGGGGGCCGATGAGGTAGGCGGTGAAGGTCGGCGTCATGGCCAGACGCAGGGCGCCGCGGGAGAGGTCCTGGACGTCGAGCACGGCACGGTCGGCGGCCGCGAGCTCCTGCAGGGCGCGGCGGGCGTAGTGCACGTACGCGTGGCCCGCGTCGGTCAGCCGGACCGCGCGGCCGGTGCGGTCCAGCAACTGGACGCCCACGGTGCGCTCCAGCTGTTTGATCTGCTGGGACAGGGTGGGCTGTGCGATGCGCAGGTCTTCGGCGGCGCGGGTGAAGCTGCCGTGTTCGGCGACGGCGAGCAGATAGCGCAGGTGACGCAGTTCCAGGGCCATGTCCCACATCATAGCTCTCATCTATAGGAGCTATGGATATTGCGTCTTGGACACTATAGATACAGGTCATGCATGGTGGATCTCGTCAGCCCAACGGGGCCGGCACCCTCCGAAGGGAGTGACCATGCAAGACCTCGCAGCAGGCGTCGCCCGTTTCCGGCGCGATGTCTTCCCGGCCAAGGCGGAGCTCTTCGCCCACCTGGCGACCACCCACACGCCCACGACGCTGTTCATCAGCTGCTCCGACGCCCGGGTCGTGCCCGAGCTGATCACCGGCAGCGAGCCGGGTGACCTGTTCGTCATCCGCACCGCCGGCAACCTCGTCCCCGCCTACACCGCCGGCGCCGACGGGGTGGCGGCGAGCATCGAGTACGCGGTCGCCGTCCTGGGCGTCACGGACATCGTCGTCTGCGGACACTCCGCCTGCGGCGCGATGACCGCCCTGGCCGAGGGCCACGACCTGAGCGCCCTGCCGACCATCGCCGACTGGCTGCGCCACGCCGACGCCTCCCTGGCCCGCACCGCCGACACCGGGGTGGACGCGCTGGTGCGGGGCAACGTCCTCGCGCAGCTGGCCAACCTGGCCACCCACCCCTCGGTGGCCCGCGCACTGGCCGGGAACAAGGTCACCCTGCACGGCTGGGTCTACGACATCCCCACCGGCGCGGTCGCCCGGCTCGACGCCGCCGGCACCCCGGCCCTGGCGGCCTGACCCCCGACCCCCCCCTCGATCCCGGACCACCCCGTCCCGGGACGCCCGCAATCCCGCCGCTCCGGCCTTCGGAGGGGCACCCCGTGAAAGGACACCACCGTCATGGTGCACGCCCAGTTCGACAACACCGCCCGTACGGCCCTGGCCGCCGCCGCCGTCGACGCCAAGATCCGCAAGGACCTGACCTGGCAGCAGATCGCCGACGCCGCCGGCCTGTCGGTCGCCTTCGTCACCGCCGCCGTGCTCGGCCAGCACCCGCTTCCCAAGGCCTCCGCCGAGGCCGTCGCCGAGCTCCTGGGCCTGGACGCGGACGCCGCGCTGCTGCTGCAGACCATCCCCACCCGCGGTTCCATCCCGGGCGGCATCCCGACCGACCCGACCGTCTACCGCTTCTACGAGATGCTCCAGGTCTACGGCACCACCCTCAAGGCCCTGGTCCACGAGCAGCTCGGCGACGGCATCATCAGCGCGATCAACTTCAAGCTCGACGTGAAGAAGGTCGCCGACCCCGAGGGCGGCGAGCGCGCCGTCATCACCCTGGACGGCAAGTACCTGCCCACCAAGCCGTTCTGATCCAGCCCTGATCCGATCGGCGGCAGGGCCCGCAGCGGGCCGGGAGCCCACTCCCGGCGCCCGGCCCGCTCCCCGGCCCGCACCGCCGAGCACCCCGCTTCTCCTCCCCGAAGGACCCCTCCCATGGACTTCGCGCAGCGCACCATCGACATCGCCCGCCAGAACGTCGCCGAGGGCGGCCGCCCGTTCGCGACCGTCATCGTCAAGGACGGCAGGATCCTGGCCGAGAGCGCGAACAAGGTCGCCCAGACCAACGACCCGACCGCACACGCCGAGATCCTCGCCATCCGCGGCGCGTGCGTGAAGCTGGGCACCGAGCACCTGACCGGCACCACCATCTACGTGCTGGCCCACCCCTGCCCGATGTGTCTGGGCTCGCTGTACTACTGCTCCCCGGACGAGGTCGTCTTCCTCACCACCCGCGACGCCTACGAGCCGCACTACGTGGACGACCGCAAGTACTTCGAACTCGACTCCTTCTACGGCGAGTTCGCCAAGAACTGGGACAAGCGCCGGCTGCCGATGCGCCACGAGTCCCGCGCGGACGCGGTCGAGGTCTACCGGTTCTGGCAGGAGCGCAACGGCGGCGAGCGCCGCGTGGCCGGCGCCCCCACCGCCTGAGCAGCGCGCCACGGCCGGCGTGATCGACAAGGCGGCCCGGACCCCGCCCGGAGCCGACAGCTCCGTCCGGGCCCTCCGGGCTCAGTATTCGCCCTTGATCACGAAGTAGGAGCCGCGGATCACGCCGGCCAGCTTGGACTTCTGGCGCGCGAACTTGAAACGTGACGCCAGTTCCTCGGGAACTTCCATCCCTTCGGAGAGCTTGAACCCGACTGCGCGCTTCTTCCCGGCCTCGATGCCGTACATCACGTTGATCGACAGGCCGGACTCGTAGAACACGTGAACCATCCGAAAACCGTCCACCTCGAAGGACGTCACCTCGAGCGGACGGGCGGAGATGACGATGTCGCGCTCGTCGGCAAGGATGTGGTTCAGCCAGTCGAGCGCCTCCGGCGCCTCGCTCGCGGGGCTGACGGTGAAGACGTGATCGTACTTGTTCTTGTAATAGCGCGCCTCGTTGGCGCGTAGTCCGGCGAGGGCCTCCGCGACCGGGGACGACTCCAAACCGACGGTGGACACGTCCCCGAAGTCGACGATGTACGGCATTCGCCCTCCTCATGACGATCTGTCACGGAAAATGTAGCGGACAGGCCACCCTCGTCGGGCGCACCCGACCCCTTGGCCGCCGGGGTGCTCCCTGGAGGTGGACACCGCTGCCGTCGCCGCGGCGACGGGCCTGCCGGGCAACGCCGTGGCGCTCGAAGAGGAACTGCTCGGGGAGTCGGACGAATGCCTGGGCGGAGTTCTGGTCTTCACACAAGGCGGCTACCTGTCCCTGCTGGAGGTGTACTCCTGGGCCGACGACAAGGTGACGCTCACCGAGGCCCGCCGGATGGTGCGCCCCGCGACCGGGTGAGAGGGCCGGCCCCCCTGACGCGGTGGTCCCGGGACAGGGGCACGAGGACGCCGGCCGGGCCGGGTGGCCCGTCATCCGGCGTGGTCGTAGTCCGGCAGGATCAGGCCGGTATGGGCGGCGCGGCCCTCGGCTCCCGTCAGGTCGGTGGTGTTGCGCAGGGCCTCGTTGCGGGCGTCGAGCATGTCCTGGGTGCTGGGGGCGACGACGGTGCCGCCCGAGGTGGCCAGGGCCTGGTTCTGTTCCACGAAGTGGCGCGCCTTCTGCTCGTAGGCCGCGAAGGCGTCCGCGTGATCGGCGTGCGTGGCCAGTTCCCCGGCCAGGATGTAGGCGCCGACCAGCGCGACGCTGGAGCCCTGACCGGACAGGAACGAGGTTGCGTAGGCCGCGTCGCCCACGAGGGCGACGCGCCCACGTGCCCACGTGGGCATGTGGATCTGGCTGACGATGTCGAAGAACAGGTCGTCGGCCTCGCGCATGGCGGTGACCAGGCGGGGGATGTGCCAACTGCGCTCGGGGAACGTGGAGGCGACGAGCTCGCGCTGCGCCTGAGGGTCGCGGAAGGCGTGGACGGGGGCTTCCTCCCGAAGGAAGACGAAGAACCCGTGCATGCGGTCGCTGGATTCCTGGGCGTAGAGGACCGCCGCCCTGCCGGGGGTGTTCCACACGATCCCCTCGTGGGCGAGGCCGAGGTCGTTGGGGAGGGTGAAGCCGGCGAAGGCGTAACCGAGGTAGCGGTGGAACCGGTCCTCGGGGCCGAAGACCAGTCGGCGAGTGTTGGAGTGCAGCCCGTCCGCGCCGATGACCAGGTCGAAGGAGCGGCGGGCGCCGCTGTCGAAGGTGACCTCGACCCGGTCCGCGCGGTCCTCCAGCGTGGCGATGGAGTCGTTGAACACGAATTCGACCTTGCCGCGGACCGGCGCGTGGAGGGCGCGCGCCAGGTCGCCGCGTCGCACTTCGAGATCCAGGCCCGCGGCGCCCCCGGTGGCGGCTTCGAGGGAGATGGAGCCGATGAGGGTTCCGGCGGCTTCCACGAAGGAGAGCTTTCGGGTGTCGACGTGGGCCTCGCGCAGCTGCGGGAGCAGCCCCATCCGGTCGACGACCTCGCGGGCCGTGCCGCGGATGTCGATCGGGTAGCCGCCGCCCCGGATCCGGGACGCCTTCTCGACGATGGTGACCTCGAAGCCGTAGCGGTCGAGCCAGTAGGCCAGGGACGGGCCGGCGATGCTGGCGCCCGAGATGAGGACCTTGCGGTTCGCGCAGTGGTTCATGACGGAGTCTCCTCCCGACGGCCGCATGAAGATGCGTACCTTAGGTATCCTTGTGGATGGCAGGGTGTTCCCGTGGAGGCTGGTCGCAGCCTCAGAATACATATACCTAACTTAGGTATTCAAGTGGAGTGGCGCGATGAACGCGGAGTCACCGGACGAAGCCGGGGCGGACCGGTCTGCGGAGGCCGTCTGGGCAGTCCTGCCACGGCTGACGCACCTGAGCAACGCCATGACCCGCGGCCGCCTGGTCGAACGGGCGACCGAGGCGGCCGGGCTCACCCTGGACCGCCCCGCGACGGGGGTGCTCCTGACGGTGCACGCGGCGGACAGACCGCTGCGCATCGGGGAGATCGCGGAGCGGATGCAGGTGGTCGGCCCGCACGTCACCCGGCAGGTGCAAGAGCTGGAGCGGCGCGGCCTCGTCCGCCGCGTCGGTGACCCGCACGACCGGCGCGCCAGCCTGATCGAGCCGACCGCCGAAGGGGCGAAGGCGGCGAACCGCTACACGACGTCCATGCTCGGCTGGTTCGCGGACGCCATGGCCGACTGGTCGGATCAAGACCGCGGCGACCTGGGCCGATTGCTCGGGAAGCTGGCCGACGACGTCATCGCACGCCTGGCCCTCCTCGACGACGCGCCACCGCCCGCCACCTGACCGGACCTGCTTCAACCTCCGGAAGAGTCAAGGCGTTCGAGAACGCCGGGGGTCGGCAGTCTTGCTCGCCACCGGAGGCGCCCGGGGCTGCGGCCGCTGCGGGATCCGCAGGCCGCTGGGAGCCGCCCGGCGGGCCCTGGGCCCGGCGCCCTCTGTCCTGAACAGGTGTCAGCTGGCCGTAGCCGCGGCATCCGGAGCGGGAAGTCGGCGAGGTCGACTTCCCGCGCTCGGTGGCGACGTGGAGTGCGAGGCCGAGGTGGAACGGCGTGGCCCCGCCGGCCATCGCCGACTGGATCACCTTCCGCTGGACCCTCATCCAGACCGGCACCTGATCCAGCGGAACAATGGGTGATCACGCACCGCTGGATCAGCACAGAGGTCGACGAACGGGGGCAGGGTGGAACTGCGCGACATCGAGATCTTCCTGACGTTGGCGAAGGAGCTTCATTTCGGCAGGACCGCCGACCGCCTCCATGTCTCCCCAGCGCGGGTCAGCCAGGCGATCAAGAAACAGGAACGCAGGATCGGTGCCGAACTGTTCGAGCGCACCAGCCGCACCGTTCGGATGACACCGATCGGCGAGCAACTCCGCGATGACCTCCTGCCGGTCTACCAGGGACTGCAGGAGGGCATGGAGCGGGCCAGGATGGCAGCGCAGGGAAAGGTCGACGTGCTGCGCGTGGGCATGATCCCCAGCAACGCCCACGACCTGCGTCCCTTCTGGGACGCCTTCCGCTCCCGCCACCCCCAGTGGGGACTGCAGATCCGCCACAACCCCTTCATCAACCCATTCGACCCGCTGCGGTCCGGACAGATCGACGCCCTGGTCTCGTGGCTCCCCGTCGAAGAACCCGACCTCTCGGTCGGGCCGGTCCTGTTCACCGAGTCCCGGGTGGTGCTCGTGACTCCCGATCACGACCTGGCCGACCGCGCATCGGTCTCCCTTGAGGTTCTCGGTGATTTCGGTGTCATCGGCTCGGCCTTGCCTCTGCCCGAGTACTGGGAGGACGCCTTCACTCCGTTCCACACCCCCAGCAGCCGCCCGATCGAGCGCCGTTCGCGGATCGGAGCCAACCTGGACGACATCTTCACCAACGTCGGAACCGGTGAAGCCGTCCATGCCCTGGGCTCCCATGTCACCCGCTACCACGCACGACCCGACATCACCTACCTGCCCGTTCACGACGCCACGCCCCTGAGATGGGGGCTCGTCTGGCGCTCCGACACCGAGACCGAACCCATCCGCGCCCTCGCCGGGGTCATCCGCGACCTTGGCGCCCCAACCCTCTGAACACGCTCCGGAGGTGGTCGGTGCCGTCCGTTGGGGTGCGCGCAGGCGGCCTGGCGGCGGCTTGAGCATGCGCGCATCTCCCGTGGAGAGGTGCTGCAGGTGCTCGCCGTGGAGTCCTTGCACCTGGCCTGGGCGAGACCGGGCGAGAGAGTCACACGGCTGCTGACTCCTCGTCGCCAGGGCCTGCCGGCGAACGGGGCGCGGAGGAAGCGGCGGTGTGGGCACCGGGCAGGCAAGTCCCTCACCGGCGGCGTCGCAGGGCCCGGTGCTGCGTGCGCGCGGAGACCGTCAACCCTGGGGTTAACGACCGTTGCGACGATCGCCGTTGTTCCCCGTGCCGCCGCGCCCGAAGCTTGATCCATCCCAAGAGATCGAGCATGAAAGCGGGATGCACGATGAACCTTGTGTCCTCCGCGGTGTTCCTGACGGTCACCGATCCCGCCGCCTCCAGCCGGTTCTTCACCACCCACCTGGGATTCCGCGAGGTCCTGGTCCACGAGGACTTCGTGGAGCTCGGCCGTGACGACGCGGGCGTCGACCTCGTCCTGGTGCGGCGCGACCTCGAACAGCGCGGGCCCGGCCGAGGGCCGACCGACGTGATGGTGTCGTTCGCGGTCACCGGCATCGCGGCCGAGTACGAGCGGCTGCGGCACGCAGGGGCCGGCATAGCCGTGCCCCTGCGTCAGGAGCCGTGGGGCGAGCTGGTGGTGCGGCTGGTCGACCCCAACGGAGTGGCCGTCCAGCTGACCGAATGGGTGCCCCCGACAGGAACCTGACTCTCACCGTCCAGTGAAGGCCGGAAAGAGCGTGATCACCATCCAAGGAGAGCGAGAAAAGAGCATGACGCAGAAGTACGACACCCCCGCCCCGATCTCGGCCGTCCTCGACATCCCCGCAGGACGCATCCGGTTCACCGCCACCGACCGCGCCGACACCACGGTCGAGGTCCTGCCCGCGGACGCCTCGAAGGGCCGTGACGTGAGGGCGGCGGAGCAGATCGAGGTCGCCTACGGCGACGGTGCCCTGCGGATCGAGGCCGCACCGGCGAAGAACCGGATCCTCGGCAACTTCGGATCCGTCGAGGTGACGGTTCAGCTGCCCGCCGACTCGCGCATCGAGGCGAAGGCGGCGAGCGCCGAGTTCCGGGGCGTCGGACGGCTCGGCGACGTCACCTTCGAGAGCGCGCACGGCTCGGTCGAGCTCGACGAGGCCGAAAGCGCCCGCCTCACCCTCCTCTCCGGCGACATCTCGGCCGGCCGCCTGGGCGGCCCCGCCGAGATCAGCACCCAAAAGGGCGACATCCGCATCACCGAAGCCGTCCGCGGCACGGTCACGCTGCGCACCGAGCACGGCGGGATCTCGGTCGGCGCCGCCCGCGGAGTCTCCGCCTCCCTGGACGCCGGCACCTCCTACGGCCGGATCCACAACGCGCTCACGAACACCGACGGCGCCGACGCCGTCCTGACCATCCACGCGACCACCGCCTACGGAGACATCACCGCCCGCAGCCTGTAAGAGGGGCACCCCTCAGGCGCGGCGATCCCGTCCATTCAGTTGAATTTCGTAACAGCTCTGAAGGAGCACACACCATGTCCATCACTCTTACCGACCAGGACCGCCCGGAGCTGCAGAAGGGCATCGAGGAGATCGTCGCTTCCGGTTTCGCCGGGGTCCAACTGCGCGTGAACGACGAGCGGGGCGAGTGGGCCGGCAGCGCCGGGGTGCGCAAGCTGGGCGAGGGCGCCAAGCCGCCGACCGACGGGCGGTTCCGGATCGGCAGCACCACCAAGACCTTCACCGCGACCGTGGTGCTGCAACTGGTGGCCGAAGACAGGATCGGGCTGGACAGCCCGGTGGATGACTACCTGCCCGGATTCGGGCTGGACCGGCGAATCACGGTGCGGATGCTGCTGCAGCACACCAGCGGGCTGTTCAACTACACCGGCGAGTACTACGACGACGGGACAGTCGCGCCGGGGATCCCCTGGCAGGGCCAGGAGTACGTGGACAACCAGTTCCACACCTACCGGCCGGAGGAGCTGGTACGGCTGGGGCTCTCCAAGCCGGCGCGGTTCGAGCCGGGAACGGACTGGAGCTACTCCAACACCAACTACGTCCTGGCCAGGCTGCTGGTCGAGGACGTCACCGGCCGCTCGTTCGCCGAGGAGATGCAGCGGCTGATCCTGCAGCCGCTGGGACTGTCGGGCACCGTGGTGCCGGACACCTCGCCGGAGATCCCCGAGCCGCACGCCCACGGCTACTACCGGTACGAGCACGACGGCCAGTGGAAGGTGGTCGACGTCACCCGCTTCAACGTCTCCTGGGTCTCCGCCGCCGGTGACATGATCTCGACCACCAAGGATCTCCACACGTTCTTCTCCACGCTGATGAGCGGCAAGCTCCTGCCGGACTCGCTGCTGGCCGAAATGCGCACGCCGCACCCCAAACTCGGCTACGGCCTGGGGCTGTTCGTGGAGGAGACGGACGGCGGCACCGTCCTCCACCACAACGGCGGCTTTTGGGGTTGGGGAGCGCTGATGTACAGCACGCCCGACGGCAGCAAGACCCTGGCCGCCTCACTCACCACCGGGGACGCCGAACTCGACTTCGCCGCCACGGCCGAGGCGTTCCAGAAGGCGCAGCAGAGGCTCGTCAAGGAGGTGTTCTGCAGTGGGCAGGCCGAGCCGGCTCACAAGGAGGCCGAGCCGGCTCAGTAGACAGGGTCGAGCGGCGTGGACCCGCACGGGCCACGCCGGCTCGCTCACCCCGGGCCGACGCCCGCCGGCATGGACGACGAGGTCCACCCGGACCACACGCCGCGGCAGGTCGACGTCGAAGTGCAACCGCGACCCGAAGCAGCCGCCATGACCGCGCGGGCCGCCCCCGCAGCTCCCGGCGCCCCGGGGCGGCTGCGTAGGTCAGAACCGAGAGCACTTGTCGGCTGGCTCCGGGAGCGGATCCTGCCTCGGGATGGGAAAACTGTTGCCGAGAAGTGGCAGCACCGGCGTGCCGGCGTACGAGCTCATCACGCTGCCTGCGGGTCGGTGACGCCAGTACGGAAGACCGGCCAGCAGACTTCGGTCCGCCACAGTGCGCTGTCCGCCGTGTGGCGCTGGCCGACCAGGTAGTACTCGCGGATCGGGCCGTCGACGGCGAGCGCGTGGCGCGCGACGTAGGCGGCCAGCGCGCCGTAGGCGCGGTCGATTTCGGAGGGCGGCCCGCAGTGCTCGATCACGGCGAGTTCGACCGGCGGCACGAGCAGCGGTTCGACCCGGCCGACCGGCCGGACGGGGCCGTCGCAGGGCACGAAGACGGTGGACTGGCCCCGGTGCAGGGTGAACAGCTCGTCCGCGTACACGCCGCCGGCGTGGCCGGTCTCCCGCAGCCCCTGGCCCGCCACGGTTGCGAACAGCTCGCCGAGGGCGCCCTGGAACCAGGCTCCGACGTCCTGGGCCTCGACCGTCGCCGTGATCGCCGCGGCCCGGACCGCGCCGACGCTGCGCAGCTCGATCGCAGACGAGTCGCTGGGTGCGGGCGATGACAGGAGGTCGCGCAGTGCCGCGACCGCGCGTTGGGTGCGGCCCAGCTCCTCCTCCAGGCGGTGCAGGTGCGCGCTGATGTGCCGGTTGCGGGTGGGAACATCGGAGGCGGCCAGGACGGTCCGGATCTCCTCCAGGGGCATCCCGAGGTCCCGGAAGCGGCGCACGACCTGGGCGGTGGGGATCTGCTCGGCCGAGTAGCGCCGGTAGCCGGTCCGAGGATCGACGTCGACCGGTTCCAGCAGGCCGACCTCGTGGTAGTGGCGCAGGGTTTTGACGGTCATGTGGGTGGCGCGGGAGAAGTCGCCGATCGACAGGTAGCTGATCATCCGTCGATTGTGCGGCCTCCAGCAGGGGGAGAGTTCGGCGGAGCCGTTGCCTTGACTCTCCTGCGACGGCCGCCGGGAGCCTGGTGCCCACGGCCGGAGCCCGGCCGCCGATCACGCACCGAACAAGGGAGCTGACCCGTCATGTCGCAGACCACCGCAATCGACGTCGACCGGATCGTGCAGCGCTATGTCGCCGTCTGGAGCGAGCCGGACCCGGCCGCACGCGAGCGCGCCGTCGCCGAACTGTGGGCCCCGGACGGCGTCGAGTTCGTCGAGAACACCCAGTTCCGCGGCCACGACGGGCTGGTCGACCGGGTCGCGGAGGCGTACGGGCTGTTCGTCGCCACCGGCGACTACGACATCACCGACGACAACCACGTCACCGTTCACGACGACGTGGTCATGTTCACCATCCAGCTGGCGTACGCCAAGGGCCCCCGGACCGGCGAGGTGGCCTGGGCCGCCCGGGTCTTCCTTGTGCTGGACGACGACGGCCGGATCCTGCAGGACTACCACCTGACCGTCCAGCCGCTGCCCGAGGCATAGGACCCGGCCGGGCCGTCTGGTGCGGTCCGACAAAGCCACCAGGGCGGCCTACTCCGACACCGCGTCGGAGCAGGCCGCCGCGTTCGTGTGCAGGGCAGCCTCGCGGGCCCGGGGGACGCTGGGGCATCCGATCGGTATGGCATAGCCCACAGATCAATATGTACAACTTTCAACATAAATGGCGGTAGCGTCGTTCTTGTCTCACCACGGCACGGCCGTCTCCCCTTCCCCAGGTGACGGCGCGGGGTGGGACGCGCGGCAGAGCGAAGCCAGTACACCGCTTGGCCTTGAGCCGTCCCGCCGCAAGCGGAGCAGCAGTAGACGGAGCAGGAGCAGAGAGACATGAGAGCCCTGGCCTTCGCGCCACGTCCGGCCGCCACCGCCCGGTGGCGCGAAGCGCCAAGCCGCGCCCCCCGGCTGCCACGCGCCTCCTGGCCGGCGCTCCCGGGGCGGCTGACCGGCGTCCTCACCCGCAATGCCATCCTCACCCGCAGCGCCAAGGGGCTCGTCGCGGCCCTGCTCGCCTGGCAGACCGCCTCGTGGTGGCTCCCCGGACAGCAGCAGTACCTCGCCGTAGCCACCGCACTGGCCATGGTCAACGCCCCGACCATCTACCGATCGGTGACGCAGGCGCTACGCAGTGTGGCAGCCCGGGCCGCGGGGCTGTCCCTGGCCGTGGCCGTCGCGTGGCTGCTCGGTCCGGCCGCGGGAAGCGTCGCCGTGATACCGGCCATCGCCCTGGTCGCCGGCGGCCGCCGGGGCTCCGAAAGCCGCCTCCAGATCGCCTCGACAGCGGTACTCGCCCTGGCAGCGGCGGCCGCCGTCCCCATGGGCCACGTCGTGACACTGACCCTGGCAACCCTGACCGGCGCGGTCACGGGAATCGCGGTCAACGCCCTCATCCTTCCACCGCTGTACCTCGGCGCCTCCGACACCTCGGTGCGCGAACTCGCCACGGCCATGGGAGAACTGCTCGGCGACATGGGCCACGGACTGCGCGAGCGGCAGCACACCGACCGCGCCCACCTGTGGCTGGAGCGGGGCAGGCACCTCGACGAACTGGTGGTCCAGGCGCAGGAGGACGTACGCCAGGGCCAGGAGAGCCAGCGCTGGAACACCCGGTGCGTCATCCACGCAGAACGGAAGCCGCCGGCCCACGGCGAGGTGCTGCGCGCCCTGCACCGGGTCTCCTTCCAGGTCCGAGGCATCGCACGGACACTGGCCGACAGCGTCGACGACCGCCACCACACCGGCCACGGCCTGAGTCAGCTCTTCCTCGACCGGTACGCGGCGACCCTGGAGACCGCCGGACACGCGATGAAGTCGTTCGCCACCCCCGGGCGGACCGGCGGACCCGAACTGGACACCGCCTGCGGGCCGCTACGCCATGCGATCGAGGACGCCACGGCCTGGCACAGGACGCTGACCGACGAGATCAAGCGCGGCACGCTGGCCGAACCGGGCGCCTGGCACGTCTACGGATCGCTGATCACCGACATCGAACGCCTGCTCTTCGACCTGGAGCGCACCGACCGACTCGCCCCGGCCGCACCCGGGCTCAGCCCGTCGTAACGCACGACGCGCAGTGCACAACGCGCAGTGCGCCCGAGCCGCTCGGCGGGTGGAGCGGGCACGAGCCCCGACCAGCGCCCTGACCGCAAGCCCGTTCGTGCGGCCTCTTAACATCATTTCGCATTCGTCGACGGACGCCGCCGCCCGCTCGGCTGCGCGCCCGCCGCCCAACGCCGAACACGACACGACGACTCCGCCGCATGGTGATGGGGTCGTGCATCGAGGAGGAACGTTCATGCACGCTCGGAGGATCGGCGCGGCCGCCGCAACAGCGGTGGCGCTTCTGGCCGCCCGCGACCTCGTCCAGAAGCGGCACGCGCTGCTGCGGAACTTCCCGGTGGTCGGGCACGCCCGGTACCTGTTGGAGAGGATCGGGCCGGAGCTGCGGCAGTACATCGTGACCTCGAACGAGGAGGAGCGCCCGTTCAGTCGTGATCAGCGGACCTGGATCTACGCGTCGGCGAAGGAGGAGAACAACTACTTCGGGTTCGGAACCGAGGTCGACGTCGAACACGTGCAGGGGCACGCCTACGTGAAGCAGCGCACGTTCGCCGGCGCGCTGCCCGACGCGCACGACCCGCAGGCCCCGCTGCCCTCGGCCAAGGTGCTGGGCGGGCCGCGCGGTCGCGCCAAGGCGTTCCGGCCGGCGAGCGTGGTGAACATCTCGGCGATGAGCTTCGGATCGCTCTCCGGCGCGGCCGTCACCGCGCTCAACAAGGGGGCGGCGCTGGCCGGCACGATGCACAACACGGGCGAGGGCGGCCTCTCGCCGTACCACCGAAACGGCGGTGACCTCGTCCTCCAGCTCGGCACGGCCTACTTCGGCTGCCGCAACGAGGACGGCAGCTTCAACCTCGACAAGCTCAAGGACGTGGTCGCCGGCGCCCCGGTCAAGGCGATAGAGATCAAGCTCTCCCAGGGCGCCAAGCCGGGGCTGGGCGGGATGCTGCCGGGAGCGAAGGTGACCGAGGAGATCGCCCGGATCCGCGGCATCCCGGTCGGCCAGGACTGTGCCTCCCCGTCGCGGCACAGCGCGTTCGGCGACGTCGACTCGATGCTCGACTTCGTCGAGTTGCTCGCCACCGAGACCGGTCTGCCGGTCGGGGTCAAGAGCGCGGTGGGGGAGATGGGCTTCTGGCAGGAGCTGGCCACGCTGATGGCGCGGGGCGACCGTGGGGTCGACTTCGTGACGGTCGACGGCGGCGAGGGCGGCACCGGGGCGGCGCCGCGGATGTTCGCCGACTCGGTGTCGCTGCCGTTTCGGATGGGCTTCTCCCGGGTCTACGGCACCTTCGCCGAGCTGGGGCTGACCGACGACCTGACCTTCATCGGCTCCGGCAAGCTCGGCCTGCCCGAGAACGCCGCGGTCGCCTTCGCCCTGGGCGTCGACATGATCAACGTCGCTCGTGAGGCGATGCTGTCGATCGGCTGCATCCAGGCGCAGAAGTGCCACACCGACAAGTGCCCCACCGGCATCGCGACCCAGAACCCGTGGCTGGCCCGCGGCCTCGACCCGGCCTCGAAGGCCACCCGGGCCGCCGTCTACCTGCGCACCCTGCGCAAGGAGCTGCTCAAGGTCTCGGCGGCCGTCGGCGTCGCCCACCCGGCACTCATCACGGCCGACGACATCGAGATCATGAACGGCGACTACGAGGCCCGCACCCTGGCCGGCGTCTACGGCTACAAGGACGGCTGGGGCGAACTCGGCCCGCACCTCGCCGATGAGATCACGGCACTCCTCGCCACCAAGCCGACCCCCGTCCGGAAACCGGCCATCTGACACGCCGACAGCGACAGGCACCGCGCTCAAGGACCCCCTGCGCGGAGCACGGGCGCGGCACCAGCCCGTGACCCCGCGGGTGCTGAGAAGTCGGGTGTGTCCGTGGAGGTGGTTCGCGAGCTTGAGCAGCAGCGGAAGCATGCGGCGCGGCTTCGGTGTTCTTCTGGTCGCCCCTGGTGATCTGGTGCGTCCGGCGTTGTCGACGCGTACGTGGACCGGAAGCGCGGTCGGGCCGACAATTCCCGCGCGCACGCGCGGTTCGTGCACCAGAATGCCCGCATGGAATCGGACACCGTGGCGGAACTGGTCACGCGGGCACTGGCGGCAGCGCGCGCCATCGCCTCCTCGGACGACCCGGACGACGACGACGGCTGGGTCGATTACGTATCGCTGCTGTGGCGGGCGGCCGCCGACGGGGCGGCGGCGCTGCCGCTCGGCCTGGAGCTGATCGGTTCGGCCGATCCGATCGAGCGCGTGGCAGGCTGCGACCTGCTGCGCGACACCGGCAACCAGCACGAGGCAGTCCGCGCCGGGACGGCCACCGCGCTGGTCGCCCTCGCGCAGCGGGAGACCGAGGGCCGCGTGCTGAAGTCCCTGGCACGCGCGATCGAGCAGACGCACGACCCGCGCGCCGTCCCCGTCCTCGTCACCCTCGCCGGGCATCCTGACGCCGAGGTCCGCGAGGAGGTGGCCCGCTCGTTCGCGGAGGTCGTCACCGGCCTGCCGGACGGACCGGACATCCACGCCCTCATCGGGCTGACCCAGGACCCGGACCCGAATGTCCGCGACTGGGCGACGTTCACCCTCGGTGTCCAGGCCGAGGTGGACAGCCCCGCGATCCGGGCCGCGCTCTGGGAGCGGACGGCCGACGAGCACGCCGAGACCCGTACGGAAGCAATCCGCGGACTGGCCTGTCGGCACGACCCCCGCGCCGTCCCGCTCCTGGCCGAACTGATCGACAACCCCGAGGGCGCACACGTCCTCACGTTCAGCGCGGCGCAGATCACGGATGTCCCCGAACCGCTGCCGGCCCTCCTGGAGTACGAGCCCGGTGACGACTGGGTCACCGACGCCGTGAACGCCTGCAACCCGGCGCGGCGGGCCCGCCTGGACGCCTTTGCCTGGGAGCTGGTCTGCACGCTCCACCGGCTCCGCCCCGACCTGGACGCCGCCGTCTCGATGGAACGCTTCGGCTGGGGCCGCTCCCTCGGCGTCGACGCCGCCTTCGGGTCATCGGGCTACGACATCGAGGAGCTGCTCGCACGCGCGGACGGCAACCCCACGCGCGCTGCCGAACTGGTCGCGACCGACCTGCCGAGAACCCTGCTCGAATCCCCTCCCGGCCCTCAGCCTCAGTGATCACACGCGATCAGTGAGCGGGTGAGGCGCGCAGCAGTTGGATACCCTGCTCGGCCAGCTCCTTCTCGAAGGGCTTGGAGGCGAAGCCCTTGTCCGAGATGGACAGGATGCCCTCGCGTTGGGCAACCAGGTCGGGGTCGACCTCCAGCATTGCGGCATCGCGGCGAGGACCTCGCGCTCGCCGATCTTCGGGTTGGCCAGTGCCCACATGATCGGCATCCCGGTCGGGGTGCACACCAGGTGCAGGCGCAGGCCCCAGAAGAACCGGGAATGCAAGGCGCAGTAGCCGTAGCCGTAGCCGGCCCAGCCCGCCAGGTCGGACCGCTGGACGGTTGGGCGTGACATGCCTGGCCACCACGGTAGGCGAGAAGTGGGAAGTCGACGAGACCGACTTCTCACTCCGGACGCTGGAACCTGTCCTGGAGCTGCACCTGGTGGGGGAGTTGAGAAGGCCCCGCCACCCCTGGGGTGGGGCGGCGCGGCCGGGAGTTGCTGCTACTGGGCGTCGAACTCGCCGGCGCGGGCGGCGGTGACGAAGGCCTGCCAGGAGGTGGTGGGGAAGGCGAGGGTGGGGCCGCTTGGGTCCTTGGAGTCGCGGACCGGGACGACGTTGGGGAAGCCGTCGGCGACCTCGATGCATTCGCCCCCGCCGCCGCTGTACGTGCTCTTGCGCCAGGTGGTGATGAGTGTGCTGTTCATCGTGGTTCCCTCCTGATCGGGCGGTGCCAACTGGCCACCACGGTAGGCGAGGAGTGGGAAGTCGACGAGACCGACTTCTCGCGGTGGAACGGCACGGCCCCGCCGCCCCGGGGGTGGGGCGGCGGGGCCGGGATCTGCTGTTAGCGCGCGTCGAACTCGCCGCTGCGGGCGGCGGTGACGAAGGCCTGCCAGGAGGTGGTGGGGAAGGCGAGGGTGGGGCCGCTTGGGTCCTTGGAGTCGCGGACCGGGACGACGTCGGGGACGCCGTCGGCGACCTCGATGCATTCGCCGCCCTGGCCACTGAAGGTGCTCTTGCGCCAGGTGGTGATGAGTGTGCTGTTCAACGTGGTTCCCTCCTGATCGGGCGGTGTCAACTGGCCACCACGGTAGGCGAGGAGTGGGAAGTCGGCGGGGTCGACTTCTCGTGGTGGAGCGGCACGGCCCCGCCGCCCCGGGGGTGGGGTGGCGGGGCCGGGAGTTGCTGCTACCGCGCGTCGAACTCGCCGGTGCGGACGGCCGATACGAAGGACTGCCAAGCGGCGGACGGGAAGAGGAGTGCCGGGCCGTGGGGGTCCTTGGAGTCGCGCACGGGCATGAGGCCGGTGAAGCCGTCGGCGACCTCGACGCACGCGCCGCCACCGCTGCTGTGCGAGCTCTTCCGCCAGCAGGCGTTGGTCAGTTCGACATCCATTCCAAATCCCTTCGAACTGCGCGGATCATGGCCAGCGAGTCGGTCTGGTTCATGGACTCGACCCCAAGCCGATCGTAGCTCCTGGCCAGTGTCGTAACTGACTGAAAGTCGCGGTCGATGTAGCCACGCTGCTCCATCTCGCCATAAGCGAGCATTTTGCGGCCGGACATGGTAAGGAGGTGAAGCATCCGAATGAACGGCCGGTTCTCGCCCAAAGAGTAAGGCGCCACCTGGATTACCACGTTCGAGCGATCGGCCAACTGTTCAAGGTGGAGCAGCTGTTCGATCATGACGTCTCGGCCGCCGATCGTTCGCCTGAGGCAGCTCTCGTCCAAGACCGTGTGCACAAGTGGCGGCGGGGTCCGGTCCAGAACCTGCTGCCGAGCGAGTCGAAACTCGACACGTTCATCGGCTTGTTCCGGTGTTGTGTTGCCTTGCCGGACGTATCCGGCCTCGATTGCGGTCGCGTAGGCCCGAGTCTGCAGGATCCCGGGGATGACGTTGATTTCGAAGATGCGGATCTGCTCCGCACGCGTCTCATAGTTAGCGTACTCGGGGAAGCCCTCGTGCAATGCCGTGTGCTTGAGCTGCCAGTACATCAGTGTGAGCGTGCCGCCGGTCTTCAGCTCCAGGTCGGCGAGTTCCGCCAATCTCAGGCTCGGCGGGCGCTGCGCAAGTTCGACGTAGGAGAGATGCGACGCGGTGCACTCGACCTTCTTCGCCAGCTGGACCTGCGTGAGCCCAACTGCCTCGCGTGACCTGCGGAGTTGAACCCCGAAGGCGGCCCAGGGGGACGAGGTCGGGTCGATGGTCTTCTTGTTCACGGGAACCCCCAACTCACGGCTGGCCTGACGGCAAGTCGCATCTTGCTTCCGATGCTAGACGACGCTGGGCCACCATGTGTACAGAAAGTGAAAGACCGATCGCGGAGGGTTCTATTCCCATGGCTCAAGCCCAAATTCCCCAGCTCCACGGTTACGGCGTGCGTTGGGATCCGGAGGGGCGGTGCTACCGGGTGCGGAACGAGACCACGGGGGAGTGGCTGCACCAATCCTCGGGCGAGCTGAGCGGGTTCAGCTCCTTCTCCGCCGCTTACAGCGCCTGGCGCGGGTTCGAGGCGCGTCGGCGGGTGGGGGCGTGATGGGGTCCAAGCTCTACCGGGCCACCGCCGAGCAGCGGCGCGAGGCCGCCGACGTCGTCGACGACCTCGTGGCCGTGCTGACCCTGGGTGGCGCGAAGCTCCCTTCCGTCGAAGTGGACTGGGAGCACGGCCGCATGACGGGCTGCTACCTGATCAGCCTCGGCTGCGCCCGCCCCTTCGACCTGTTCCGCATCGTCGACCTGCTCCGCAAGGGCCTGCGCTACGAGCGCCTGACCCATGGCGACTGACGACCTCCTCGCCCGCCTGCTCTGGTGGGCGTGCTTCGCCGCCGCTCTCCTCGCCGGTATCAGCTGGCAATCCCGCAACAGGAAGTAGCCCCACCCATGCGTGACCCCCGACTTCTCGCCAAGCCGCCGGTGTGCCGGCTGGGCTGTCTGGTCCTCGTGCGCAACCCGCGCGGCGACGTGCTGCTCGTCGACCCGGACTACATGGACGGCCTGATCCTGCCCGGTGGCGCCGCCGGCCCGAACGAGCCGCCGAACCTCGCCGCCGCCCGTCACCTGCGCGAGGAGACCGGCCTCACCCTGCGCCTGACCGACGTCCTGGCCGTCGACTTCACCCCCGCCGACCGCTACCTGGAGCGCCTCGGCCTGGTCTTCGACGGCGGCACCGTCACCACCACCCGCCTCGCCGTCCCGCCCCAGCACCGCAGCGGACTGCTCGGCGCCCGCTTCGTCCCCACCCCCGAACTCCCCGACGTCATGGCTCCCGCCCAGGCCGCCCGCGTCGCCGAAGCCCTCGCCAACCGCAGCCTGCCCCTCCTCCTGCACGGCCAGCGCTCCGCGTAGACCGTTCCCGCCGCCGGTCAGCGGCACAGGGCCGTGGCCATGACGCTGCCGAGGTGCTTCGAGACCGCAGGGGCGGAGGACTCGACGGTTGCCGCGACGCTGGTGGCGCGCCGGCCGCCCTCGGTGGCGCCGGCCCGGGTCTGGTACCCCGGGATGCCGCCGCTGTGGCCCCAGTACGCGCCGTCGCCGCACGGCAGCGGCATGCCCGCGAGCCCGAGCCCGTAGCGGATGCCGGGGCCCAGGTCGTCGGCGGGGACGGCGGTACGCATCTGGGCGAGCTGGGCCTCAGGAAGGGGGGTCGCCGCCCAGCAGCGCGCCGTGGAACCGGTTGAGGTCGGAGTCGGTGGAGATCATCTGCCCCGCCGCCCAGGTCCAGGAGGGGTCCATCTGCGTGAAGTCGCGCAGCGGCGCGCCGGCGGCGGTCCGGTAGTAGCCCTTGGGGTGGGGCTCCCGGAGGCCCTGGTCGCCGGGGGCGGGGAAGTCGGTGTGGCGCAGCCCGATGCTGTCGATGACGCGGCGGGTCGCCCCCGCACCGCCCCCGCACCGCCCCCGGCGGCGTCACTCCGACGGCGGTACGACCAGCGGCCCGAGTGCCGCCACCGCGTTCGGGCTCCAGTGCCCGGCGGCGCCCGGGCGGGAAGCGAGGTAGCTGGCGGTGCGCCAGGGGCCCCAGCCGTGGGACTCGGCCAGGCCCGCGGCCAGGACGCGCAGGTAGGCGGCCGAGGGCGGGTTGAGCTCGGCGTCGGCCAGAGCGACGGGGGCGGTGAAGGTCAGCAGCGGGTACCCGTCCAACTCGCCCGCGCACACCAGCGTCTCGTACCGGCCGGGCCCGATCCGGTCGCGCCCGTGCGCGAGCGCGCGGGTGAGGTCGAGATCGGTGCCGGGGGAGCGGTGCATCTCCTGGGCGGCGACGTCGCTGAATTGACCTTCCGTCACCAGGTAGCCGCGGCACGGCATTCGGCCATTGGTCTGCGGATCGTAAAATCCCCGGCCGCCGCCCCACACCGCCGACTCCTGGGCGAAATAGAGCGTACCTGACAGTAGCAACGGCACGTCGCGCAGCGGCGGGCGTCGGTCACGGCACCCCAGGTGGGTGTGCGCGCCGCCGATCGGGCGGCCGCCGCGCAGGTAGCAGGCGAAGCGGGCGGAGTCCAGGTTTGACCCGTACGCCGCGTACCAGACGAGGCGCTCACCACCGGCCGCTCGGGAGGCGCTCATGGGCTTCGCTCCCCGGGCGCCCCGTTCGCGCCCGGCCACCGGTGCGATCCGGCCACGACCATCGTCAAACCTCCAGATTCGGTGGACCCGTCTTCACTACCCGTAGTGTTTCTGCCGTCATGGCGTTCACCGATCTTCCCTCCACCGTCATATGCCCCGCGCCTTCGACGACTAGCCTTCACCAGCGAAAACGCTCGAAAGCACCCGAAATGACTTTCGAATCGTTCCTTGCTGTCCCCAAATGTCACCGAAAATGAAAAGTTCCTTTGACTCCATCTTCCTGGGATCCAGCGGGCTCCCAGCGGAGTCATGGTGAATGGGGTGCACGCAAGGTGACTCCCTGTATGCACCCCTTTATGTACCCCCCAGTCGAGGACCCCCTTATGGATGTACGTCAGGACCTGGCAGGGCCGGGCACGCTGAACCGCCCCGCGCCGGGCCACGCCATCGGTTGGCCGGTGGCTCAGCCCGCGCACCCGCGCAGCCTGCTCGACATCGTGGCCGCCACCGCACAGGCCCACCCGCACGCACCCGCGCTGGACACCGGCACCGCCGTGCTCGGCTACGGCGCCCTGCTGCAGGAGGTCGACGCCCTCGCCGGCGTCCTGGCCGGACACGGCATCGGCACCGGCGACCGGGTCGGCGTGCGCATCCCCTCCGGCACCGCCGACCTCTACGTCGCCATCCTCGCCGTCCTGCGCTGCGGCGCCGCCTACGTGCCCGTCGACGCCGACGACCCCGACGAGCGCGCCGACATGATCTGGCAGGACGCCCGGGTGTGCGCCGTCCTCGGCGCCGAACGCCGGCTGACCCCCGGCCCCGGCCCGCAGCCCGGCGGGCGCCCCGCCTGGCCCACGCCCGACGACGACGCGTGGATCATCTTCACCTCCGGCACCACCGGCCGCCCCAAGGGCGTCGCCGTCACCCACCGCTCCGCCGCCGCCTTCGCCGACGCCGAGGCCCGCCTCTTCCTCCGGGCCCAGCCGCTCGGACCCGGCGACCGCGTCCTGGCCGGCCTGTCGGTCGCCTTCGACGCCTCCTGCGAGGAGATGTGGCTGGCCTGGCGCCACGGTGCCTGCCTGGTGCCCGCCCCCCGCTCCCTGGTCAAGGCCGGCACCGACCTCGGCCCCTGGCTGGTGGAACGCCGCATCACCGCCATCTCCACCGTCCCCACCCTGCTCGCCCTGTGGCCGCAGGAGTGCCTGGACGCCGTGCGCCTGATCATCGTCGGCGGCGAGGCCTGCCCCGCCGAACTCGTCGAGCGCCTCGCCACCCCCGGCCGCGAGTTCTGGAACACCTACGGCCCCACCGAGACCACCGTCGTCGCCACCGCCGCCCGCATGCTGCCCGGCCAGCCCGTACGCATCGGCGCGCCCCTGGACGGCTGGGAGATCGCCGTCGTCGACCCCGCCGGGAACCCCGCCCCCTGGTACGAGACCGGCGAACTCCTCATCGGCGGCATCGGCACCGCCCGCTACCTCGACCCCGCCAAGGACGCCGAGAAGTTCACCGCCCACCCGGCGTTCACCTCGCCCCGCGTCTACCGCAGCGGCGACCTCGTGCGCAACGACCCCGAAGGCCTCGTCTTCGTCGGCCGCGCCGACGACCAGGTCAAACTCGCCGGCCGGCGCATCGAACTCGGCGAGATCGACGCCGCCCTGCAGGCCCTGCCCGGCATCCGCGCCGCGGCCGCCGCCGTCCGCAAGACCCCCGCCGGCGCCGACCTGCTCGTCGGCTACCTCGTCCCCCGACCCGGCGCCACCCCCGACCTCACGGACGCCCGCCGCCTCCTGCTGGAGCGCCTGCCCGCCCCGCTCGTGCCCGTCCTCGCCCTCGTCGACTCCCTGCCCACCCGCACCTCCGGCAAGGTCGACCGCAACGCCCTGCCCTGGCCGCTCGCCACCACCGGCACCCAGGACCGCGCCCAGAGCGCCCCCCTGGACGGCACCGCCGCCTGGCTCGCCGGCCACTGGGAGGGCCTGCTCGGGATGGCCCCCGCGGGCGGCGACGACTTCTTCGCCCTCGGCGGCTCCAGCCTCACCGCCGCCCGCCTCGTCTCCGAACTGCGCACCCGCCACCCCGGCGTCTCCGTCGCCGACCTCTACGCCCACCCCGTCCTCGGCGACCTCGCCGCCTACCTCGACGGCCTGCGCGGCGAGCCCGAAGCGGGCACCGCCCAGGCCCCCGCCCCGGCCCGGCCCGTGCGCCGCACCCCCGCCAGCGCCGGCCTGTGGCAGAGCCTGATCCTGCTCGGCGTCTTCACCCTCGCCGGACTGCGCTGGATCCTCGCCCTCTCCGTCTTCGACAACCTCACCGGCAGCCGCCTCAGCTGGGCCCCGCACAGCTCCTGGTGGCTCATCGCCGGCGGCCTGCTGCTCTTCTTCAGCGCCCCCGGCCGCACCCTCCTCGCCGCCGGCGCCGCCCGCCTGCTCACCGCCCGCCTGCGCCCCGGCAGTCACCCCCGCGGCGGCCACGCCCACCTGCGGCTGTGGGCCGCCGAACGCGTGGTCACCCTGTTCGGCGTCGGCGCCCTCGCCGGCACCCCCTGGGCCCGCCGCTACGCCCGGGCGCTCGGCTGCCGCGTCGGCCCCGGCGCCCTCCTGCACACCCTGCCCCCCGTCACCGGCCTCGCCCGCATCGGCGCCGGCGCCACCATCGAACCCGAAGCCGACCTCGCCGGCTGGTGGCTCGACGGCGACACCCTCCACCTCGGCCACGTCGACATCGGTGAAGGCGCCCGCATCGGCGGCCGCTCCACCCTCATGCCCGGTGCCCGCGTCGGCGCCGGCGCCGACATCGCCCCCGGCTCCTGCGTCACCGGCGCCGTCCCCGCCGGCGAACACTGGCACGGCTCCCCGGCCCGGCCCTCCACCGAGGCCCGCACCACCTGGCCCGAGCCCGCCGTCACCCCCCGCTCCCGCTTCTGGAACCTCGCCTACGGCGCCGGCCTGACGCTCTTCGGCCTCCTGCCGATCGTCGCCGCCCTGCCCGCGCTCGCCATCGTCTACCCGATGATCGACACCGACCGCACCCTCACCGCGGCCCTCCTCCGACTCCTGCCCGCCACCATCCCGCTGGCCGCCCTCGCCATCGTGTGCCACGCCGCGCTGATAGCACTGCTGGTCCGCCTCTTCTCCATCCCGCTGCACCCCGGCTTCCACCCCGCCCACGGCCGCGTCGCCTACTGCGCCTGGGCCGTCACCCGCCTCAGCGACACCGCCCGGCGCACCCTCTTCCCCTTCTACGCCAGCCTCTTCACCCCCGTGTGGCTGCGCCTGCTCGGCGCCAAGGTCGGCCGCCGCGTCGAGGCCTCCACCGTCCTCGCCCTGCCCGGCCTGATGCGCGTCGACGACGGCGCCTTCCTCGCCGATGACACCCTCGTCGCCCCCTACGAGCTGCGCGCCGGCTGGCTGCACATCGGCCCCGCCCACGTCGGGCGCCGCTCCTTCGTCGGCAACTCCAGCATCGTCGGCCCCGGCCGCAAGCTGCCCGACAACTCCCTCGTCGGCGTCCTGTCCGACACCCCCGCCCACGCCCCCGAAGGCTCCTCCTGGCTCGGCCGCCCCGCCTTCGCCCTCCCGCGCGTCGCGGCCGCCGGCGGCGACGCCCGCACCTACAACCCGCCCCGGCGCCTCATGTGGGCCCGCGCCGGCGTCGAACTGTGCCGCCTGCTGCCCATCGTGCTGGCCGCCCTCCTCGGCGACCTCGTCCTGGCCGCCCTCCAGGCGCTGCGCGACGACTACGGCCTGCCCCGCGCCCTGGCCGCCGCCGGCCTCGTCCTCATCGCCGCCGCCGTCGTCGCCTGCCTGGTCACCACCGCCGCCAAGTGGCTCCTCGTCGGACGCTTCCGCGTCGCCGAACACCCGCTGTGGTCCACCTTCGTGTGGCGCAACGAGCTCTACGACTCCTTCGTCGAGGAACTCGCCATGCCCTTCGGCGGCTCCAGCATCACCGGCACGCCCTACCTGAACGTCTGGCTGCGCAGCCTCGGGGCCCACATCGGCCGCGGCGTGTGGTGCGAGACCCACTGGCTGCCCGAGAGCGACCTCGTCACCGTCGAAGCCGGCGCCAGCGTCAACCGCGGCACCGTCCTGCAGACCCACCTCTTCCACGACCGCGTGATGCGGCTGGGCCCGGTCCACCTCGGCGCCGGCTCCACCACCGGGCCGCACTCCATCGTCCTGCTCAACTCCGCCCTCGGCGCCGGCACCACCGTCGGCCCCGCCTCCCTGGTCATGCGCGGCGAGAACGTCCCCGGCGCCACCCGCTGGCTCGGCAACCCCGTCGCCGCCTGGAACGCCGACCCCACCCCGCCCGCCGGGCGCCGGGCCGGCCGCGCCAGGCGCCGCGCGGGGGTGTGACGCGGCTCACCCCGGGCGGGCGATGAGTTCCCGGTGCGGTCGCGGTCCTACCTGAAGAACGCGACCGCACCGAGAGGACACCCGGCCATGACCGCCACCCCCGCCAAGGGCCCCGCCAGCTACTTCCCGTCCATCGAGAAGAAGCACGGCCGCCCCATCGCCGAGTGGAAGGACCTCATCCGCACCTCCCCGCTCACCCGGCACATGGAGCTCGTCGCCTGGCTCAAGACCGAGCACGGCCTCGGCCACGGCCACGCCAACGCCCTCGTCGCCCACACCCTCGCCGAAGCCGCGGCCTGACCGCCCGGGCCACCCGCCCGCCCCGCGACGGCCCCCCGCCACGGCCCCCTGATCCCGCCCGGATCCGGGGGTCGACGCGCGTGCCCTCCGGTACGGCACGCACCCGGGCTCCCGCGGCACGAAGGCGCTCGCACCGTGGAGGTGGGCAGCACCTGCCGGGGGAGGGGCCCCGGGCGGACGACGGCGGGTCCGGGGCCGCCTGCGGCACGATCGGGAAGCAGGCGGCCCCGGACCCGGGTCGTTCCGTACGGGCGGGGCATCGACCGCGATGCCCGTACGGCTGCGGTCGGGACCCATTCGACGACTTCAACAGCACTTGAAGTCAAGCCCCCGGCGGCCGCCGGCGCCGGGAGGAGGGGTAGCCTCGCTCCGGGCGGGGACCGGCGGACGAGGTTTCAGACGAGGTTTCAGGGGCGGGCGAATGGAACAGCAGCAGCGCGGCTACTGGCGGGTGGCGGACGGTTCGGCGGTCAGCTCCACCCAGGCCCAGGTCGCCTGGACCAGAGCCGCCTACCCGGCCCTGGTGGACGTGGCACGCCGCTACCACGCGGTGATCACCTACGCCGAGCTCGCCGAGGCGGTGCAGGAGGCGGCCGGCATCCGCACCCGGGTGCACCAGCGCACCTGGATCGGCAAGGTGCTGGCCCTGGTGGTGCGCGAGGCGCACCGGCGCGGGGACCCGCCGCTGACCGCGCTGGTGGTGCACGCCACCGACGGCATGGTCGGCGTCGGCTACCAGGAGGTGCTGGCCGTGGCCGGGCAGCCGCCGCTGGCGGGGGAGATGGACCGCGAGCAGCACGCCGCCGCGGCCCGCCTCGCCTGCTACCGGCACTTCGGCGCGCCGCTGCCCGCCGACGGCGGCACCCCCGCGCTGGCGCCGCGCCTGCAGGCGTCCGTCACCCGCAAGGCGGCCGTCGCCGCCCCGCCCCGCCCGCCGGCGATCTGCCCCTCCTGCTTCCTCCAGCTGCCCGCCACCCTGGTCTGCGACTCCTGCGGGGCCACCGCGTAGGGCCCTGCCCGTCGTCAGACGGCGGCGGGCAGCCGGCCCGGCATCTGCCAGCCCTCGGCGAGCCGGGAGGGGGCCAGGCGCCGGCCGTCGCCGAAGAACTCGCAGAACTTCATGATCAGCGGATCCCAGCCCAGCGGGTCGACGTAGTGGTCGGTGCCGGGCACGATCAGCCGCTCCTCGACGTGGGCGCGCACGACGGTGACCTCGAAGGCGGTGCAGTACGGGTTGCCGGCCATCGGGGTGGCCACCTCCAGCCGGCACTCCAACTGGACGGGGCACTGCGCGGCACGCGGCGCCCCCACCAGCTCCGAGGGCTGCTCGGTGAGCCCGGCGGCGGCGAACTTGCGCCGCTCGTAGCGGTAGCCCTGCTCCCGGCGGTGCTCGGTGATGTCCGGGTTGGCGGTCAGCATCGCGAGGCCGTCGACGGCGTCGACCTGCCCGGAGGAGGGCAGGTTGAGCACGCACTCGCCCTCGCGCCGCAGGTTGACGGCGGTCTGGGCGGTGTTGCCCAGGCCCAGCACGCAGGACTGTCCGAGCCACCAGGCCGAGGACATCGGCGCCAGGTTGGCGCTGCCGTCCTCGTTACGGGTGCTGATCAGCACCACCGGGGTGCCGAAGTAGAGGACCTTGAGGTCGGTGGCCTTGTGCACGGGAATGCCGTCCTTGGGTGGGAAACCGTTGTCGGCCTCCGACTCTGCCCCGCCCGCCCGGGGCCCGCTGGCGGGGATCGGACACCGCGTTCGGCGGTCAGCGCGCGGCGGCCGGCGATCCGGGCGAGACCCCGACCGGCCGGTCAGCGCGAGGTGCCGACCGGGCCGCGGGCGGCCACCGCACGGGCCTGGCCGTCGCGCAGCCGGTAGGACAGGCCCACGACGCCCACCGCGCCCTCGGCCACCTTGGCGGCCAGCAGCTGGGAGCGCTCCAGCAGCAGGTCCACGGTCTGGCGGATGTGCTCGTCGACGATCCCGTCCGGGTCCTCGATGCCCGCGGCCCGCGCCGACACCACGCTCGGGGTGACCCGCTCGACCACGTCGCGCACGAAACCGCCGGGCAGCCGGCCCTGGTCGAGCGCCGCTATCGCCGCGCCCACCGCGCCGCAGGAGTCGTGCCCCAGCACCACCACCAGCGGGCACTCCAGCACGCTCACCCCGTACTCGATGCTGCCCAGCGCCTCGGCCCCGGTGACGTGCCCGGCCGTGCGCACCACGAACAGGTCGCCCAGCCCCCGGTCGAAGATGATCTCGGCCGCCAGCCGGGAGTCCGAGCAGCCGAACAGCACCGCGAAGGGCCGCTGCGCCGGCGCGAGGGCGGCCCTGTGCCCGGCGTCCTGGTTGGGATGCTCCGGGCTGCCCGCGACGAACCGGGCATTGCCCTCCATCAGCACCCGCATCGCCTGGTCGGGGCCGGATATCGGTGAGGAGATCATGCCTGCACCCTAGATCGCCGCAGGTGGGGCCCGCAGCCGGGGGTCCACGAGCGGGCCGCCGCCGGGCGCGGGGCCCGGCGGCGGCGCCGGTCAGTGGCCCGGCGAGCCCTTGGAGACGAACACCTGGACCGTCGAGTGCGCCGGCGCGCTGTGGCCGGCCTGCGGCTCGGAGTTGATGACCGATCCGGCGGGCACCTTCCAGTCGGTGAACTCGTGGACCTCGTAGCGCAGCCCCGCCGCCTCCAGCAGCCTGATGGCCGCATCCTTGTCCAGACCCGTGAGGGACGGCACGCTCACCTGTGCGCCCTCGCCCGGCTGCGCCGCGGGCGAGGGGGTGCCGGAGGCCTCCGGCGGCCCGGAGGTGGCGGAGGGCGCCGACGGCCCGGAGGCGGCGGAGGACGCGAAGGGGGAGGGCGTGCCCTCGGACGGCTGCGCCGTGGCGCTCGCGGGCCCGACCGGCAGGCCCCCGGCGGGCGTCGGGCCCGAACCGGGCGCGAGCAGTGTCGCGCCCGTGCCGATGGCGACCACCGCGGCCGCCGCCACCACGCTGGTGAGCACGGTGCGCCGGCGCACCGTGCGCCGGATGTCGAGGGCGTCGATGACGGGGGCGGGGGCGTTGTCGGCGAATGCGGTCATGGCGGCGAGGAGCTCCTTGTCGAAGTCGGGATCGGGGTCGGGATCGGGGCCGAAGCCGGGGCCGGGGCCGGTGCGGTCGGGATCGTGGGACGGGAAGCGGGTCATCACGCACCTCCGCGCGAGGTCGGCGGCGCGGACGGGACGTCCTGCCGGGGCAGTGCGGACCGCAGTTTCGCGAGGCCGCGGGCGAGTTGGGAGCGCACGGCGCCGGGGGAGATGTCCAGTGTCTGCGCGATCTCCTGGTCCCCCAGGTCGTGGAGGTAGTACAGGACGACCACGGTGCGCATCCCCATCGGCAGCGTGTGCAGCGCCGTGACGAGCTCCGCGCGCAGTTCCACCGACCGGTAGGCGTCGCGCGGGTCGGCGTGCTCGGCGCCGGGCGCCGCGGCGGGGCGCTCGCCGGAGCGGCTCAGCCGCCGCCAGCGGTCGTTGGCCAGGTTCACCAGGATCCGGCGCACGTACGCCTCGGGCACCTCCGCGGCCGCCACCCGCCGCCAGTTGCGGCAGGCCCGCTCCAGCGCCTCCTGAACGAGGTCCTCCGCGGTGTGCGCGTCCCCGGTGAGTACGTACGCCGTCCGGAACAACGCGCCCGAACGCTGCTGCACGAACTCGACGAAGTCGATCCCGGGACTGGCCCTGCGCAGCCTCACCCGCCGCCCTCACTCTCTTTCCCGCCGTCACTTTCCGCCCCCTTGACGCCCCCCGGCCCCGCCCTGCTGCACCACCGCCCCGAAAGTGGCGCGCCTCACACCGGTCGGACGCCGCCCGGACGCCGCCGGTGGTTCGCCCGTCGGTGGTCCGTCCGGCGGTGGTTCGCCCGGTCGGGGGCCGTGCGGGGGTGCTCGTCGGCGGGGTGCCCGTTCTCGCGGGTGATGGAGCGGCAGATCATGCCGGAAGGCTCCGACGGGTGCGGGATCGGAGTGATAGCCGCACCCGAGTGGCGGCCCCCCTGTAGCTGTGCGTATGCGAATGTGCGTCGATGGTGGTGAGCCGCCGAATCCGGGCGGTCTGTCGAACCATCACCTCTGATGTCTGGAAGGGCTTTTCCTCATGCGTACTGCGTACCGCGTCCTGGCCGTCTCCGCTCTCGCGCTGCCGCTCGTCGTGGGCGGGGCGACCATCGCCTCCGCCGACTCCCCCGTTCCGACCGCGAACTTCGACCACGGCGCGTTCTCCGTCGGCCCGAACGGCAGTGCCCTGCACGTCACCGATGTCGACTTCGGCCCTGGCGGTGCCTCCTACCTCAACGCCCTCCTGGTCATCGGCCCGGACGGCGTGGCCGGCGACTTCACCGAGACCGGCATCGGCCACTGACCCGTCCCGTCCCGTACCGCCGCTGCCCCGGACCGCCGGTCCGGGGCAGCGGCGCGTCCGGGCCGCCCTCACCCGGACGGCGCAGCGCCGCGTCCCCTGCCACCCGGTCCCCGGCCGCCGTGGGATGCGGCCCCCGCGCGCCTCCCGTTGGATGAACCTGCGGCCCCGGCGGGCCGACCCCCCGCGTACCACCCGAAGGAGCAGCAGCATGCCCATCTCCCGGACCCGCGACGGCGTCGAGATCTTCTACCAGGACTGGGGCAGCGGACGCCCCGTGGTGTTCATCCACGGCTGGCCGCTCAACGGCGACGCCTGGCAGGACCAGATGAAGGCCGTCGCGGACGCCGGCCTGCGGGCCATCGCGCACGACCGGCGCGGCCACGGCCGCTCCACCCCGGTCTACGACGGCTACGACTTCGACACCTTCGCCGACGACCTCGACAGCCTGCTCACCGGGCTCGACCTGCGCGACGCCACCCTGGTGGCCCACTCCATGGGCGGCGGCGAGCTCGCCCGCTACATCGGCCGCCACGGCACCGGGCGGCTGCGCTCCGCCGTCCTGCTGTCGGCGATCACCCCGCGCATGGCGCAGGGCCCCGGCAACCCGCACGGCGTGCCCGGCACCGTCCTCGACGACATCAAGGCCGGCATCCTCACCGAGCGCTCCCAGTTCTGGCAGGACACCTCCGTCAACTTCTTCTCCGCCGACCGCCCGGGCTCCCGGGCCACCCAGGGCAACCGGGACGCCTTCTGGTTCATGGCCATGCAGCAGACCATCGAGGGCGGCGTCGACTGCGTGGACGCCTTCGGCTACACCGACTTCCACGACGACCTGGCCCGGTTCGACATCCCCACCCTGATCGTCCACGGCGACGACGACCGGATCGTCCCCATCGACGCCACCGCCCGCCGCGCCGTCGAGCTCATCCCCGGCGCCGTCCTGAAGGTCTACGAGAACGGCTCGCACGGCATCGCGATGGTCCCCGGCGACAAGGAGCGCTTCAACGCGGACCTGCTGGAGTTCCTGAAGCTGTGAGGCCGGAGCACTTCAGGGCGCGCGGCGCAGGGACCGGACGGTGACGTCGTCGCGGCTGCGGCCCCCGCTCCAGCGGCGGGCCTCGCGGTCCAGGGCCTCGGGCAGCCCTGGACGTCGCCCACCAGCACCCGGGTGCCGTACGGGGTGTCGGCGGCGTCGTACAGGTCGCCGCCGACCAGGGTGTCCTCCTCCACCGGCCGGTACGGCCCGTACAGCCGGATGCCGGGGGTGAGCACCGGCAGCGGGCGCAGCGTAGAACTGCTGGAACTGCTCGGTCCGCCCGTCGGAGCGCCGTGTCTCCAGCAGGCTGCCCGGGACGGCGTCGCCGGCCAGGCCCTGGGCGGTGGCATCGGTCCCGCACGCGGCGGTGAGCCGCTGTGCCGGGGTCGTTCCCGCTGCGCCCGCCGCGGTCGTTCCCGCGAAGGCCGCGGCCAGCACGCCCGCCAGCACGGCTTGTGGAAGTCTCCTGTACACGGTCGGTGAACCTCCCCATTCGGTAGCGGAAAAGGATTGCCCCGTACGGGAGTTGACCTCTTCGCCGGTCCCTCGCGCGGGACCGGGACAGTCTTGCGCGCCGGGGGTCTGGCGGACAGGGCGCCGGTGGGCCGACCGGACGCGATCCGGCTGAACGGCACACCGGCGCCCGGGACTTGGGGCCATCCGCTCCCCGCCCGCCGGGAGCTGCCCGGGCTCTCAGGCTGTCCGGAACAGTTCGTCCAGGTGGTGGGTGAGGATCGCCAGCGCGGCGTCGCCGGTGCGCTGGCGGCCCAGCACGCTGGAGCCGAGGCCGTTGACCATGGCCAGCAGTCCGGCCGCGGTCATCTCGGGGTCCTTGCCGGAGTCGATCTCCCCCGACCGCTGGGCCGCGCGGATCTGCTTCGCGAGGAAGCCCTCCAGCAGGTCGGGCTGGGGCGTTCCGTGCTTCTCCACCAGCGCGGGATCACTGAGCACCAGCGTGTAGTACGCGGCGTAGGTCCGGGTGATCCGGCGGCTCTCCGGGTCGGTCGGCAGGATGCTCGACAGGACCGCGGTCACCAGGGCGCGCGGCGTGGGCGGGGAACCCGCCTCGGTGATCCACCGCGCCATGCGGGCCTGGAGCTGGGTGCCGAGCCGCTCCAGCGCGTCCAGCAGGAGCCCTTCCTTGGTCTCGAAGTAGTACTGCACCAGCCGCAGCGAGACGCCGGCCTCGGCGGCGACCGCCCGCATGCTGGCCGACTGCAGCCCCTGGGTGTCGGCGATGCGCAGCAGCGCCTCGGCGATCTGCCGCCTGCGGTCCTCGTGATCGACCCGCACGTTCATGATTCGACCTCCTGGTACACCCGTATCATGCCGTGATACACATGTATCATGCGAATCAGCCAGTTCAAGAACGACCAGGCCAGGGACCGGTTTCAGGCCGCCTACGAGCGGACCCTGGCGCAGCTGTGGCCCGGAGAGCGCACCGCACTGGACCTCCCGACCGCGTTCGGGACCACCCGCGTCTACCGGACCGGCCCGCAGCACGGCGAGCCGATCGTGCTGCTGCCCGGCTCGGGCGGAAACGCGCTGATGTGGCACCGGTACATCGACACGCTGGCCCGGCACCGCCCGGTCATCGCCGTCGACACGGTCGGCGAGCCGGGCGCGAGCGTGCAGAGCGCCCCGATCGGCGACGGCCGGGACGGCGCCGCCTGGCTGGACGAACTCCTGGCCGCACTGGACGTGACGGACGCCCAGGTGGTCGGCTGCTCCTACGGCGGCTGGCTGGCGCTCAACCACCAGATCCACCACCCCGGACGGGTCGCCTCCCTCACCCTGCTGGACCCCGCGGGCTTCGCCGGTTTCGGCCCCCGCTTCTACGCCTGGCTGATCGCCGGCGGGCTCGCCGCCGCCGCGCCGCGCCCGCTGCGCCCCCGCCTGGCCCGCCTGGTCGGCAACAGCACCGTCCTGGAGGGCGAACTGATGGGCCTGATGCGGGCGTCGATGGGATTTCGCCGCGCACTCCCGGTGCCCCCGGTCTTCTCCGACGAGGAACTGCGCCGCCTGAGCATCCCGGCGCTGTTCCTGCTCGGGGCGCGCAGCGCCCTGCACGACTCGCGCGAGGTCGCCGACCGCATCGGCGGCCTCGTGCCCTCGGCCCGGGTGGAGGTCGTGCCCGGCGCCGGCCACGCCCTGCCGACCGACCGGCCGGACCTGGTGGCCGACCGCATCCTCCACGCCGTCGGCCGGTAGCCCCACCGGGCGCACGCGCGCGGGGAGTGGGAAGCCGACGGAGCCGACTTCCCGCTCGGTACGTCAGGACGGCTGGGCACCGGTGTTCTTCTTCGCGATGATCTTCGCCCTCGCCATGGACGACACCGTCTTCCTGCTCGCCTCCGTCAAGGAGCACTACGAGCACACCGGCGACCCCGCGAGGCCATGATCTTCGCCCTCGCCCACTCCGGCCGGGTCGTCTTCGCCGCGGCGGGCGTCATGGTCGCCGTGTTCCTCACCTTCGCCCTGTCCGGCCCGCTGCCGCCCAAGGAGATGGGCCTCGTGCTCGGCGTCGCCGTCCTGCCGGACGCGGCCCTGGTCCGGCTCGTCCTGCTCCCCGTGCTGCTGCGACTGACCGGCCGCGCCGCCTGGCACGCCCCGGCCTGGCTGGACCGCGTCCTGCCGAAGATCGGCTTCTCCCACCGCTGACACCCACACCAGGACCCGTACCCGCGCCCGCGACCGGACGGAAACCGGTTGCGGGCGCGGCCGCACGCCTGCGACCGTACGGCTCCCGCCACCACCCCTCCACAAGGCCCGGATGACCATCTACTTCTACGGCGCCGACGAAGCCCCCCACGGCTGCTTCTCCAACTTCTCCCCCCACCCCCTGCACCTCGACGGACACCTCTGGCCCACCTCGGAGCACTACTTCCAGGCCCAGAAGTTCCCCGGCACCCGCCACGCCGACCTGATCCGTCGTGCCCGCACCCCGCTGCGCGCCGCCGAACTCGGCCGCGACCCCGCCAAACCGTTGCGCCGCGACTGGGAGCGCGTCAAGGACGACGTGATGCGCCGGGCGGTGGAGGCCAAGTTCCGCGAGCACGCCGACATCCGCGCCGTCCTGCTCGCCACCGGCGACGAGGAGATCGTCGAGGACACCGGCACCGACCACTACTGGGGGCGCGGGCGCACCGGCACCGGCCGGAACATGCTCGGCCGCATCCTGATGCGCACCCGCGCCCGGCTGCGCGCCGAGTTCCCCGCGGGCGACGCCGCAGGTATATGACGGTGCGTCAGGAGCCGGGTGGGGGCGTGGACATCAGGGCGCGCAGCAGGTCGTCGCCCAGGCTCAGGTCGGTCCGCGACTCGTCCGGCAGGTGGTAGTCGCGGTACCAGTCCGCGGGGGCCTCCGGGTGCGGGCCGCTGACCGCCACCCGGCCGGTGCCGTAGGAGGCGACGACGACGGCGGCGCGGTTGTTGGAGTAGCGGGCCAGGACGTCCACGCCCGGGCCGTCGACGTCGAAGTACGGGCCGTCCTGGAAGTACATCCGCTGCGGGCGGCCGCGCCAGGCGACGTCGACGAGGTGGTCCTGCTCGTCGGTGACGGTCGCGCCCTGGGAGCGGATGTACTGCCCGGAGTCGCCCGGCAGGAGGTCGTAGCCCGGGTCGCCGGCCAGGTAGCCGCCCATGCACAGGCCCAGGTAGTGCCCGCCGCCGTGGACGTAGTCGCGCACCAGCTCCGGCGAGAAGCCGGGCTCGCGCCGGAGCAGGCCCCACGCGGTGCTCACCTCCTGCCCGTTGGTGCCGCCCGGCTGCACGTACAGCGCGGCGCCGGCCAGCGCGCCCGCGCCGAAGTGCAGCCGCTCCTGCGGACCGAGGTAGTGCACCGCGAAGCCGTCGCGTTCCAGCAGCTCCCGCGCCGCCTCCGGGCAGCCCTCGCAGGCCGCCGGGCCCCGGTAGACCAGGGCGAGCGGCCGCCCGCCGGGGGCGGCGGTGCCGCCGGGGTCGTCGGCCGGGTCGTCCTGGGCGGGGGAGGAGCCGCAGGCGGACGCCGTCAGCACCGCCGCCGCCACCGCCAGGGCCGCCACGGCCCGTCCGAGCCGCCGTCCACCCCTCATGACCCGCACTCCCGCATCGCCGACACCCCTCCCCGGGCCCTTCGCCATGTGCAGCGACGACGCTACGGGCACAGCGGCCCGCACCGCACATCCGCCCCCCGATCGGATGCCCCCGCGCCGCCCCGTTGACGAGCCGACCGGGCCGGCCTGCCCGGTCGGGGCCACCGGCCGGACGGGGCCGGGCGACCGGCGGGCGAGGCCGGCACCCCGCGAGCGGCCCGGCCAACTCGGCCGGTCAGTCGGTCAGCGCGCCGAGCCAGCGCAGTGCGCTGAGACTGGGCAGGAACGCGTACTCGCCGCCGCGGGTGGTGACGAACCCCGGCAGGTCCCGCAGCCTGCGACGGACCGGGCGGCGGGGGATGGTGTAGTCGTGCGGTCCGTCGCCGGTGGCCGCGATGGGGTCGCGGGCGTCCCCGGCGCCGAAGAAGACGCCGTCGTTGAGCCACTGCGACTGGGCGAACTCGAACTGGCGCCCGAGGTGTGCGCCCACGAACGCGAACATCAGGCCGCGGTCGGCACCGTCGTCGACCGTCACGCCGTCAGGCAGCAGGGGGCCGTAGGCGGTGCCACGGCGGATCATGCGGTGCAGGCGGGGCTCACCGGCGACGGCCGCGTCGCGGGGGTTCGCGCGGCGGATGTGGCAGCCGCCGGGCGTGACGAACCCGCCGGGGTCGTCGCAGGCGTATCCGAACACGTTGTTGCGCGTACGGTCGGCGCCGAGGGCCGGGTCGTCGCGCTCGGGCGCGAGCGCGAGCGGGGCGCCGCTGCGCCACCTGCCCATCAGCTTGGCGGCGAGCAGTTCCGCGTCGTCGGGGCCGTCGGAGTTCTGTTCGAGGAAGCGGCGGAACGCGGCGACGTCCTGGCGGAGCTTGCGGAAGGCGACGTAACTGCCGTTGCGGCCCAGGACGTCGGGTTCGGTGGTCTGTACGCCGCCGAGCTCGTCGGGCTGGCCGAGGACGAACTCGCCGGCCTTGAGCGGCTGTTCGCGGGGGTTGGAGCCGGGGACGTCGCTGCCCTCGACGGCGGGATGGCTGATGCCGTCGCGGTAGCCGAACGGCTCGGTCTCGGTGGGCAGGGCGTGGCACTCCTGGCGCCAGATCGCGGTGACGCCGGACAACTGCCGGAAGGCGGGCCGGGCCCGGTCGATCGCGGCTTCCAGCAGCGCGGTGTCGGGGGCGAGGGCGGTGAGGACCACGTGCACGTCCGGGCCGCCCAGCGGCTGCTCCCAGTGTTCGGGGCTGCTGGGTCCGATGTCACCGAGCGCGGTGGCGCGGGCGGCCATGCCCTGGCGGAACTCCCACGCGAACGTGTCCAGTGCGCTCTGCGGCACGCCCAGCGCGCGCAGGCCCTGGTAGGTGACGGCGACGCTGACCCAGGTCTCGCCGAGCGGGCTGAGGGTGTCCGCGGCCGAGGTGACCACCGACGCGGCACGGCGCATCAGCTCGCGGCCGTGGGCGCGGTCGTCGATGCGGAACAGGACGTACGTCGCCGCGTACGGCGACGGGCGCGGGCTGAGCACACCCCGCTGGATGTCGTGCAGGTCCACGCTGGCTCCTTCCCCGGCTGCTCGGCGATTCCCCGGCTCTACGTGGTGACGACGTTGCGCCAGAAGGCGCGCAGGCTCTCGTCGCCGCCGAACAGGGAACTGAAGATGGTCGAGTCGGCCATGAGGACGTCCCCGGCGCGCGGGCCCGCCGGGGGCAGCCACAGGAACATGTTGAACTCGGTGTTGCCGGCCTCGGTGAACGGGTGCGGACGGCTCAGGTCGACGGGCTGGCGGCCCAGCACCAGAGCGGCCTGCTCGTCGTCGGTGGTGACCGCGTAGTGCGGCAGGTGCAGGTGGAAGTTGAAGGTGGTCACCCCGGTCAGCCAGCCCCGGGTGTCGAGGTCGCGGTTGACCGAGAGCGGGGCGATGCGGCCCGGTCCGACCACCGCCGGACGCAACCCGTAGCGGTTCTCCACCGGCACGCCGAGCCCCTCCATCAGCGAGCGGGTGTAGCGGCCGAAGCGCTGCTGGCGCGGTACGAGCAGGTCGCCGTGGTGGTGGTACTCGATGTCACGCACCGCGAGGTCGTCGCCGGCGCCGACGTCGTGATGCGGGCCCAGCACCAGGCAGGTGCCCTCCCGGCCCGCCCAGTCGCGCAGCGCCTCGATCTCCTCGGCGGCGGCCTGCTGCCCGGTGACCATGTGGTCCAGACCGAACACGAACAGGGTGTCGGTGTCGGCCAGCACCCGCTCGTCCAACGGGGTGACGAACCCGGCCTGGTCGATGCGCTGGTACATGGCGACCGGGTGCCCGGTGGTCTCGGCGACGAAGTCCTGGAACGGCTCCCACGCCCAGAAGAACAGCTCCAGGGTGCCGGCGATGCCCTGCTGGAACCGCATCGGATCGGACCACTGGGGCTCCTCGTAGGCCGGCCACGCGACCCGCCGCACCTCGGTCATCGTGGAGAACCGGTTGTCCAGCTCCGCCGGGTTCCTGCCGGCCTCGCCCGGATAGCTCCACGCCACGTAGACGCTGACCCGGCGCCGACCGGGTGTGTACGGCCGCGGCCGGTGCCTGGTGTTGTAGACGCGCGCCGTGCGCTGGTCGTTCATGGGTCCTCACTGGAGCTGGTCGAGCATCTCGGACAACGCGTTCCTGACCCGCAGCGCCTTCTTCACCTCGTCGGCGGTCACGTACGGGTACTCGCCGTACTCGATGAAACTCGGGCACTGGTGTTCGCGCACGAATCCGACGAACGCCTCCGGATTGGTCCTCCAGTCCTCCGGAAAACCCTCCAGGTGCTCGAACGCCGTGTTCACCCCGGCCCTGGTGAACAGCGCGATGGCGTCCTCGGTGTACTTGTCGAAGTCGGTGTCGAAGATGCCCTGGTACATGAACCTGGTGTCGTCGTCGAACAGCACCCAGCGCAGGTAGTGCAGCTTCAGCGGCGCGAGCAGGTGCGGATCGGACGCGAGGGCCTCGGCCAGGGTGTTGCCGTACGCGCGCAGCGCGTCGGCGTGCCCGGACTTCACCTTCGCGATGATCGTGAAGCCGTAGCACGCCGGTGTGCGCGGAAAGACCGGACCGTACTTGCCCTGTTCCAGGTGGCTGGTGTCCTTCGGGAGCACCATCGCCGCGGGCTTGATCTCCATGTCGTGCCCCATTCACAGCAGCCGAGACGAACGTCCACCCCTGCGCCTGCGACTATACGAGCCCATGGGGCAGATGACCCTTTTGTCCGGATGGGGTAGGGCGGCCCCGGCGGGGGCGGGGGTGTCCTGGCGGCCCTGACCACCCTGGCGGTGGCCGGGGCGGGGCGTCCGTCGGCGCCGGCCCCTCCGGAATTGACCCATGAAAACGGTGCCAGATTGCCACCTGATGGCCGGTCTTTCCGGTCCTAGTCTGGTCACATGACGACGACGAAGAACACCACCGCCCCCGCCCCCGTGCTGACCCGCCACGCCGAGGCCGAGACCTGCGCCGACCCGAGCAGCACCATGACCCTGCTCGCCGACTCGGCGCACACCGAGGGCGGGTTCACGAGCTACCGCTCCACCTTCGCCGAGGGCGCGGTCGGGGCCCCCGCGCACTTCCACACCCGGGCGTGGGAGCTGTTCTTCGTGATCAGCGGCTCGCTGCGGGTGCTGGTCGGCGAGGAGGTCACGATCCTGGGCGAGGGCGACTTCCTCGCCGTGCCGCCGCACACCCCGCACGCCTTCGCCGCCGCCCCGGGCGCCGAGGCCGACGTCCTGTTCGTGTTCACCCCGGGCATGGACCGCTTCGACTACCTGCGCCTGCTGGGCCGCGTCATGCGCGGCGAGGCCGACCCGGGCGCGATCGCCGCCTCCGCCGGGCGCTTCGACAACCACTACGTCGACAGCCCCGCCTGGCGCGCCGCCCTGGCCTCCTGAACGCGGGGCGGCCGGGCCGGGCGGGGGCCGGGCGCTCCCGACAGGCCGGGGCGAGCCGGGTGTGGAACGGTGGAGGCCGGGGGTCCCGGTTGCGAGAGGAGTGGCCAATGTCGTCGAAGCGTCGCCGCAAGAAGAAGGCCCGGGCCAGGCGCGGGGCCAACCACGGCCGCCGCCCCCAGTGCTGAGTCCTGAGTTCTGAGCCCCGAGCGCCGGCCCGGCCCGCAATCCGCTCCGGCAGGGTGGGCGCGGGGTGGCCGGGGAGCGCAGGACGGGTGGGAAACGCAGGACGGTTGGGAAACACAGAGAGACCGCTCGGGCCGCTGGGGCCGGGCGGTCTCTGCTGTTCGGACGGGCCCATGCGCCAACACGGCCCGCTGCCGGTGTTCCCGAAATGTTTGGAGTAGACAGCGCCCCCGGGTTCCGGACCCGCAGGTCTGGATGACGCTGCTGCACATCGTCACATTCGGCCAGGACGGCTACAAGGGCAGGTTGCACAAAAATGCATCAAATTCCGGTTTCGAGTCTCTGAACTGCGTTGATATCGAAGGGTTGTGACGAGATCACGGGCCGGGGCCGGGATTCTGGCGCATCAATCCGCGCGATGTTCACCGAACCGATTGGGAATCACCCGTATGCCTGACAGAGTGTTGTGCGAACGGGTACCTCGTGTGACGCCAACCACCGAAGTGCCCGCCCGTTGGAGTAGACAGTGATATAGGAGGACCTCCTCGATGACGAGGAAGCGGAAGAAGAAGCCCGCCCCCGCCCACTGTGCCGCAGACCACCCGGCGCCGTCGCGTCCGGGCCTGCCGTGGCTGCCCGGCCCCGCGCAGACGGCCGTGGTCGTCGTGGTGGTGGTCGTGGCCGCCGCCCTGGTAACGGCGGGCATGTCGGCGGGAGCGGCACTCGAACTGGCCACCGGCGGCTGCCTGTTGGCCGTCAGGCTCCGGCGGGAGCGGGTCTAGAGGGGAACCCCTGCCCGCCGATGGGACGCCACGAGAAACCGATCGCGGCGACCGAGCCGGCCCTGGGCCGGCTCGCCGCGTGGCTGCGCGAGCAGCGTGACCGGGCCGGACTGACCTACCGTCAGCTCGCCACCCGGACCAACTACCACTCGACCACCCTGCAACGGGCCACCAGCGGCCGGACCATGCCGAGCTGGGAGGTCGTCGAGGCCCTCACCCGGGCCTGCGACGGCGACCTCAAGACGGCCCGCCGCAAGTGGACCCACGCCAACTACTGGGCCCACGTACCCCGGGCCTCCGGGACCCAGCGCCGAGCGCCCCGGCGCCTCAACCCCGAGCAGGTCGACTCCCTCGCCGACCTGCGCCGGGCGATGCACGAGATGCGGCGCAAGGCCGACTGGCCCTCCCTGGAGGAGCTGGACCGCCGGGCCCGGGCCAGGGGAGGGCGCCTGCCCTCCAGCACCCTGGCGCTGGTCCTCAAGGGCGAGGCCCCGCTGCGCAGGACCGTGTTCGTCACCTACCTGGAGGTCTGCGGGGTCAAGGAGGCCCGCCGCGAGCTGTGGGCGGCCGCCTGGGAGCGGACGAACAACGCCCGCCTCCCGGCACCGGTGAACTCCCGTACGTACCAACGGGAGTTCACCCGGGCCATGCGGTCCTCCAGCAGCGGCACCTCGACGGACATCCTGTTCAGGCTGTGGGTGACCCTGCGCAACAGCCTGGCCGCCGACCGCGCCGAGGACGCCGGGCACCCCGGCCACCCCGCCGCGGCGGGCCGCGACGGCACCGGCGACAGCCCGCCGGTGCTCGTGTGACCGGGTCCGCGGACGGGGACGCGCCACCGGCGCCCCCGTCCGCGGACCAGCACCCACCCGCGCCACCCCGGGAACCCACCATGCCGACACCACCACGACAGCCGACCACCGTCACCGCCGGCACCGCCACCGGGTCGGCCCTGGGCCTGTGGGCGCTGTACGACCTCCACCTGCGCCACTACCTGGACTACGCCGCCCTGCTGCTCACCCCGGCCGACGCCCCGCTGGCCGTCCAGGGCGCCTTCGAGGACCTCAGCGGCCAGTGGCTCGACGCCCTGGCCACCGCCAGCCCGGCGGCCTGCGCCTGGCAGGCGGTCCGCCGCCGCGTCTGCGCCCTGGCCGGCCCGCGCCCGCTCGGGCCGGTCGCCCACCTCACCGCCCCCCAGCAGGACGTCCTCCTGCTGCACCTGGTCCTGGACCTGCCCGCCGCCGAGGTCGCCGCCGTGACCGGCACCGAACCGGGCACCGTCCATGTGCAGTTGCGCTCGCTGGCAGCCGAACGCCGGTAGCGCCCGCTGCCGTTCCCGCCCAGCCCGTTCCCGCCCAACCCGAACCCGCTCCGTCCGAACCCGTCCGACCCGCCGTTCGCCCCGACGCCGCCTGACCGGCCGGCGCGGGCCGGTGCGATGGAGCCGGTGCAATTGAGCCGAGCGGCGGTCGGCGGCCGTTGACTTCGAGGGAGGCGCGCCCGCCCGGACGGCGCGCCAGGACGTCAGGAGTGCGGCCATGCTCAGGTTCCACGGCGCGTGGCGGATCACGGTGGTCGGCAAGGACGCGAGCTTCGACCAGCGTGCGGTGGTGCGCGGCCCCTACGGCACCCGGGTGGTCCCCGGCCGGGTCGGCGCCACGCTGGAAGTCGACGAGGACAGCTGGACGCTGGCCCTGGAACACCACCTGTGGGGCCGCACCTGGCAGCCGAACCTGCGGGTCACCCCCGGGCCCGTCACCGAACGCGACGGCGTCCGCAGCCGCCTGGTGACCAGCAACGACTGCCACTGGCCCGGCAAGGCCATGGACTACGTCAACTTCGTCATCCGCCTCGACCAGGCCCTCGCCCCGGCCCCCGCCCCGATCCGGGACACACGCCGCCCCGTCGAGGCCCTGCCCGCCGCGCCGCGGGCCGTCCGCACCTCCTCCTCCGGCGGCCTCGGCGCGCCCGCGCCCCGCCCGGCGGAGACCACGGGCACCCCGGCCCACCCCGGCGCCCCCGCCCGGACCGGCATCCCGGCCCAGCCCGGCACCCCGGCCCGGCGCGCCACCACCCCCTGGTAGCCCGCCGGCCGCAGCGGCACGCCCGATAAAGTCCCAGGTGAGCGCCGCCCACCCGAGGAGACCCCGCCATGCCGACCGCCCCCGCCACCGGAGCCCCCGCCGACCGCCCGCCCATCGCGCGCTACGGCCTGGGCACCGCGGCCGTCGGCCGGCCCGGCTACATCACCCTCGGCCGCGACGCCGACCTGCCCGCCGAACGCACCGTCGAGGCGCTGCGCGAGCGCACCCACGCCCTGCTCGACGCCGCGTACGCCGCCGGCGTGCGCTACCTCGACACCGCCCGTTCCTACGGCCGCGCCGAGGAGTTCGTCGCCCAGTGGCTGGCCGAGCGCCCCGAGGCCGCGGCGCAGGTGACGGTCGGCAGCAAGTGGGGCTACACCTACACCGCCGGCTGGCAGGCCACCGGGGTGGCTGCGCACGAGGTCAAGGAGCACTCGACGGCGGTGTTCGACCGCCAGGTCCGCGAGAGCCGGGCGCTGCTGGGCCCGCACCTGGACGTCTACCTGGTCCACTCCGTCACCCCGGACAGCCCCGCCCTGACCGACGCCGCCCTGCACGCCCGCCTGGCCGACCTGGCCGGACAGGGCGTGCGGGTCGGCCTGTCCACCAGCGGCCCGGCCCAGGCGGACACCATCCGCGCCGCCCTGAAGGTCACCGTGGACGGCCGGCCGCTGTTCGCCGCCGTCCAGGCCACTTGGAACCTGCTGGAACCCTCCGCCGCCCCGGCCCTGGCCGAGGCCCACGCCGCCGGCTGGCTGGTGGTCGTCAAGGAGGGCATGGCCAACGGCCGCCTGGCCGGCCGCAACGCCACCGGGGACGACACCGCCGCGCTGCGCGCCCTCGCCGCCCGCACCGGCGCGCCCGTCGATGCCCTCGCCCTGGCCGCGGCCGCCGCCCAGCCCTGGGCCGACCTCGTCCTGTCCGGCGCGGCCACCGTCGACCAGCTCGCCTCCAACCTCACCGCCGCCACCCTGCACCCCGCCCCCGAGGACCTGGCCGCCCTCGCCGCCCTGGCCGAACCCGCCGAGGCGTACTGGCGCACCCGGGCCGCCCTGCCCTGGGCCTGACGCACCGCCCGCCTTCCCCGCCGGCGGTGCCCACCGCCGCCGTCCCCGACGGCACCCCCGGCATCGAGGCCCGAGGCCTGGCCGATGTGCTGCTGTCCGTACGGGAGGCGCGCCTCGGCCTGGTCCGGGCGGGCAGCGGTGCCGAGGCGCTGGCCGCTTGCGGGTGGAGCGGCCCGGTCAACTACGAGGACGACACCGCCAGGATCGCCGCCGTGCTCGCCGACTGGGAGCGGCGATTCGGCGCCCAGGTCGTCCAGGTCGGCTTCGACACCCTGGAGTTGAGCGTCGCCGTCCCGCCCGCCACGCTTGTCGAGGCCCTTCCGCTGGCCGCCGAGCACACCGCGTTCTGCCCCGACCTCGTCTTCCAGGGCGTCGGCACCCTGACCGCCTACGCCGAAGGCCTCGTCGGCAACCACCAGTGGTCGTTCTGGTGGGACTGGCTCCGTACTGACCCCGGACTGACCCCGTACTGCCCCCGGGCCGGTCAGTACTCGGAGCTGGGCGCGGCGGTGGTGGGCCCGAGGTCGGGCTGGTCGCGCAGCTCCACCGCCTCGCCGTGGTGGTCGAGTTCGAGGACGACGAGGTCGTTGGCGCCCGCGCGCCACAGCGGTGCGGGGGCGTAGAGGGTGCGCTGCGGGCCGGCGGCGCTGTAGCGGCCGAGCAGGAAGCCGTTGAGCCACAGCAGGCCGCGTCCCCAGCCGGGCAGGGCGACGAAGGCGTCGGCGGGGGAGTCGAGGGCGGCGGTGAAGCGGTGGAACGCCGGGTGGCCCGCGCGCGCCGCCACCGACTCCTCGAAGGCCAGTCGCCCCAGGTCGGTGAGCGGCAGCGGTCGGATCTGCCAGCCGAACAGCCGCTGGCCGCCGTGTGAGACCCCGCGGGTGATGCCCTTGCGGTCGTCCATCTGCGGGCCGTAGTTCACCCGCCCGAGCGCCTCGACCAGGATGTCCAGGGTGGCCCCGTCCGGGCCGGTGGCCAGCGGGAGCGTCGCGCCGGGGGAGTTGCGGTCCAGGACGCCGAGCGGGCGCCCGTCGGCGAACACGTGCGCGTGGTCCGCCAACCCGTCGATGCGCAGCGGGAGTTCGGCGCGCGGCCCGGGCACCCGGGTGCGGTAGTGGATCAGCCCGCGGTCCTGTCCGACCTGCTCCATCGGCAGCGGCGCCGCCCGCTCCAGCGGTTCGGCCAGCGCGTCCAGGCTCTCCAGCAGTTCGGCCCGCCCGTCGGCCCGGGCCAGCCGCTGCGGCGCCACCCGCGGTGGGTCGGCGGGCAACTCGCCCTGGGGCAGGGGTAGATGGCGCCCGATGACCTCCCGCAGCGCGTGGAACTTCTCGGTCAGCTCGCCCGCCTCGCCGATCGGCGCGTCGTAGTCGTAGCTGGTGACGGTGGGCTCGTACCCGGCGTCGCAGGGGTGGGCGCCCGAGTGGTTGGCGCCGGACCACAAGCCGAAGTTGGTGCCGCCGTGCGCCATGTACAGGTTGACGGAGGCGCCGGTGGCGAGGAGTTCGGCGAGCGAGGCGGCGCTCTCCTTGGCGTCGCGCACGTGGTGGGGCAGACCCCACTGGTCGAACCAGCCGATCCAGAACTCCATCACCGCCAGCGGCCCCTGCGTCTGGGTGCGGCGCAGCACCGCCAGCCGTTCGGGGGCGCGCGAGCCGAAGGTCGCGGTGGCCAGGTGCCCGGGGATGGCGCCGCCCTGCTGCATGGTGTCCTGGGCGCCGTCGGCGGTGAACAGCAGGCAGTCCACGCCCCGGCGGACCAGTCCGTCGCGCAGGTGGCGCAGGTAGGCGGCGTCGTCGCCGTAGCTGCCGTACTCGTTCTCCACCTGTACCGCCACCACCGGCCCGCCCCGGCTCGCCAGCAGCGGCAGCACCTCGGGCACCAGCGCGTCGAACCAGCCGTCCACCTCGGCCAGGTACGCCGGGTCGGCGCAGCGCAGCCGCGGCCCGTCGACGGCCAGCAGCCGGGCCGGCAGCCCGCCGAACTCCCACTCCGCGCAGATGTACGGCCCGGGCCGCAGGATCACGTCCAGCCCCAGGTCGCCGGCCAGGCGCACGAAGCGGGCCACGTCCCGCCACCCGGTGAAGTCCACCTCCCCGCGTCGCAGCTCGTGGAAGTTCCACGGCACGTAGGTGTCCACGGTGTTGACGCCCAGCGCCCGCAGCCGCCGCAGCCGGTCCTCCCACAGCTGCGGATGCACGCGGAAGTAGTGCAGCGCCCCGGAGACGATCCGGTGCGCCACCCCGTCACGCAGGAACCCGGTGGCGTCGTACTCGAGCATGCGCGGACCCGCTTCCGGTCGGGGACGGCCACAGTGCGCCACGAGCGTAGCGACCGGCGGGGCGTTCGTCGAAGCGCGTGTCGGCAGCCGCCGTCGGGGCCGAGGGGCGCGAACGCCCACGGCGAGCGGGCGGGCGCCGGGGTCGGCGCCCGCCCTGACCGACGCCGCCCTGCACGCCCGCCTGGCCGACCTGGCCGGACAGGGCGTGCGGGTCGGCCTGTCCACCAGCGGCCCGGCGAGCAGTCCTGACTCCGAATCAGCTGACATCCGCCCATCCAATACGGGCACCCACCGCCGCCTCCCGGGGAACGTCCGCCCCCGCTGTCAGCGGTGTCGGGTCCCCCTTGGAGAGGAAGTCGGCGGGGCCGACTTCTCATGCACGTCGGAAGCGGCGGGAGGGTCGAGAAGGCGCCGCCGCCCCGGGCCGGGGCGGCGGCGCCCAAGCAACATCAGCTGGTGCCGAATTCTCCCGTGCGGACGGCGGTGACGAAGGACTGCCAGGCGGCGGCGGGGAAGACGAGGGCCGGGCCGTGGGGGTCCTTGGAGTCGCGCACGGGCATGACGCCGGTGAAGCCGGGAGCGACCTCGACGCACTGACCCCCGTCGGAACTGTGGGAGGACTTGACCCAGTGGGCAGAGGACAGGTCGAAGCGGGAGCTCATGGTGCCAGTTCCTTCCGGATGCTTCTGATCATGGCCAGGGACTCGGCCCTGGGCGGCGCGTCTACCTGAAGACGATCGTATCTCCTGCGCCACGTCACGACAGTGGCCCGATCGCGTTCGAGGAAACCCCGGTGCAGTGTCTCGGTGTATCCGAGCTGGGTGTTGTCCCCGACGGTCAGCAGCGTGACGGCTGAGCGGAACGATCGGTGGACCCCCATGGTGAAGGGGACGACCTGGACCAGGACGTTCGGCAGTCCTTCGGCCAGGTCTTCGAGCCGCTGGAGCTGTTCCGTCATGACGGCGGGACCGCCGAGCCGCCATCGAAGGGCGCTCTCGTCGAGGGCGACGAAGACCAGGGGCGGGGGCGTGCGTTCCAGGAACTTCTGCCGGGCCATCCGGAAGTTGAGACGTTCCTCGGCCTGGTCGGCGGTGACCTCGCCCAGATCCACGGCACCGGCCAACTCGGCCTCGGCGTAGGCCCGGGTCTGGAACAACCCTGGGATGAGGCCGATTTCGAACAGCCTTATCTCCGTGGCCTGGGTCTCGTGCTTGGTGAACTCGGCGAATCCCTCGGCGAGACCGGCACTGTTGGAGGCCTGAAGCCACATCAGCGTCAGGGAGCCGTGGGTCCCGAGGACTTCGTCCGCCTTCTCGGCGAATCGTCTCGACACCTGCTTCGTGGCAGTTTCAGCGACCGAGATCGTGGACGGGTGGCACCCGATGCGCCTCGCAAGCTGGCCCTGGGTGAGGCCGGCCGCCTGTCGTGACCTGCGAAGCAGCACTCCGAAGGGGGCCCAGCGGCTTGACTCTGGATCGATTTCCCTGATGTTCACCATGGGTACTCCAACGTGGATGCCCTGGAAGACAAGTCCATCTTCGCTTCCGATGCTAGGTGGCGCCGGGCCACCATGTGCACAGAACGTGAAACATCGATCGCGGAGGGTTCTCTCATGCCCCATGACCAGGTTCCCCGCCTCCACGGCTACGGCGTCCGCTGGGACGCCGAGGCCCGGTGCTACCGGGTCCGCAACGAGGTCACCAGGGAGTGGCTGAGCCAACCGACCGGTGAGCCCAAGGGGTTCAGCTCCTTCTCCGTTGCCTACAGCGCCTGGCGCGCCTTCGAGGTCCACAAGCGGCCGGGGGAGTGATCATGTTCTCGATGCTCTCCCGCGCGACCGCCGAGCAGCGGCGGCAGGCTGCCGACGTCCTGGACGACCTGACGACCGTCCTCGCCCTGGGTGGGGTGAGGTTGCCGTCCGTCGAAGTCGACTGGGAGCACGGCCGTTTGACCGGGTGCTACCTGGTGAGTCTGGGCTCGGCCCGTGCCGTCGAACTCCTGCGGATCGTCGACCTGCTGCGCAAAGGGCTGCGCTACGAGCGCCTCACGCATGACGACTGAACTCCTCGCCCGCCTGCTGTGGTTGGCCGGCTTCTCCCTCGTGCTCCTCGCCGCTCTCAGGAAGTGAACCCCAGATGCAAGACCCCCGCCTCCTGGCCAAGCCGCCGGTGTGCCGGCTCGGCTGCCTCGTCCTCGTGCGCAACCGGCGCGGCGACGTCCTCCTGGTCGACCCGGACTACATGGACGGGCTGATCCTGCCCGGCGGCGCCGCGAAGCCGAACGAGCCCCCGCACCTCGCCGCCGCCCGGCACCTCCACACCGAGACCGGCCTCAACCGCCGCCTCACCGACGTCCTCGCCGTCGACTTCACCCCCGCCGACCGCCACCTGGAACGCCTCAGCCTCGTCTTCGACGGCGGCACCGTCCGCGACGACGCCCGTCTCACCGTCCCGCCCCAGCACCGCAGTGGCCTACTCGGTGCCCGCTTTGTCCCCGTCCGCCAACTCCCCGACGTCATGGCGCCCTCCCAAGTCTCCCGCGTCACCGAATCCCTCGCCAACCGCTCGCTGCCCGTCCTCCTCCACGGACAGCGCACGGCCTGATCGGCGCCGCCGGAAACCAGGTGGCCGACTCGGGGTCGGCGCGCGCACATCGGCCCAGGCGGTGACGTGTTCGGCACTTCGGCTGAATGATGCCTGTGGCGGCCGCTGCCGCAGCGGCACCTCCCCCGGGGCCGACGGCACCTGCTGGGTGAACTGCGGCAGCACGCCCACCCTCGTCCGTCCGCTGGCATCTCCGCGATCTACCGTGCCGCCGACCTGCTCAATCAGCTGACGACCAATTCGAACGTCACCCCTGATCAGGACACCTCCGCTACGCGTACGCGGACGAGGTGGCGCCGCCCAACCCCGACGAGCCGTTGTGGCGGTACCAAGGTGACTGGAACGGGTTGGAGTAGTCGCACGGCATGGGAGAGGGCGGGCGCCGGGGGCGGCGCCCGCCCTCTCCCTCCGTGCCCCCGTGGCGGAGGGTCAGCTCCAGGGGTTGGCCGGCTGGTCGTTGATGGCGGTCCAGAAGCGGGTGCCGGCGGGCAGGGTGCCGTTGGCCCACAGGCCCCAGCCCGCGCCGTCGTGGAACTCGGCCATCCTGAAGCCGGTGCCGAAGTAGCCGGCGCAGAGCTGGTCGGCGGCGGCCCGGCTGGAGAGCTGGCTGCCGGAAGTGGGGATGGTGGCCTTCACCTCGCCGCCGGCCCAGCTGTGGTAGCCGCTGGTGGGCACGCCGGCGGGGGCGGGGCGGCCGTCCTGCTTGAGGCACAGCACGGGCAGCTGCGCGGAGGCGGGGGTGTCGCCGCTGTACGCGTTGCTGGTGGTGTCGTTGCCGACGTGCACGACGTTGTCGGCGCGCTGCTCAAGGGTGGCCCAGGTCATGCCGCTGTGGGTGGCGACGCGGCCGAACAGGGCCTCGTAGGTGCTGCGGTAGATGTCCCACTCCTGGTACCCGCCGTCGTTGCAGGGGAACATGTAGAGCCGCCAGCCGCCGCCGATCCTGTGCTCGGTGTTGTCCAGGCACTGGGAGGTGGAGATGTTCTGCAGCCGCACCCCGATCAGGTCGTACCTCGACGTGCTGTCGGCCGCGGTCCACGGTGTGACCCGCCACTGCTGCGAGGTGTCGTTGGCGACGCACCCGGCGCTGGCGGGGGTGTAGTCGGCGGTCAGGCAGTAGCGCTGGTCGTTGGTGTTGTTGAGGGTGTAGACGCTCGGCAGGCCCGGGACGGGCTTGAACACCCACTGGCCCGGGCCGTCGGCCGGCGCGCAGGGGTGCAGGCGCGTGCCCGTCAGCACGCCGTCGGGACAGCGCTCGGACTTCTGGTTGAACAGGACCGACGAGGGGGTGTCGGCCGAGGCCGCGCCGCCGGGGACCAGCACCAGGCCGGTCAGGGCGAGCGCGATGCCGAGGACGACACGCCGGACTAACGAACGCACAGGGCTCTCCAGGAAGGGGAGACGACGGGGGGCGGCGGCCGGACCGGGTGGCACGGGGGTGCCCTCCGGGCCGCCCGCCGCCGTCAGCTTGTCAGCGTCCGATCAGTCGCCGGTATCCCAGTTTTCTGGGGGGTCGCCCGGCACCCCACCCCACCACCCTCCCAGCGCCCCCTGGCCGCCGCCATCCCCGGTGTCTCGGGTATCCCGGGGTGCCAACCACCCTTCCCCGTCGGCGCGTTGGCGTTGGCGACGGTTGCGGTCGCCCGGCTCAGCCGGCCGGCTGAGCCGGGGGCAGAGTGATCACCGGGCCGAGAGGGTGGCACAGGCCGTCGTAGGTCATGGCCTGCAGGGGAGGGCAGGGGGCCAGGGTCGGCACCGGCTTGAAGGTCTGCAGGGGCGGCCTGGGCGGCACGGTCCAGTCGGGGGACGGCTCGGCGGCGGGTGCCTTGGTGTGGGTGGGTGGCTGCGGCTGCGTGCCCGCCGGGGCGGCGGCGGGTGGAACTGCCTTGTCCGGGGCGGGGGTGGATGGAACCGTCCTGTCCCGGGCGGCCGTCGGGCGTGGGCGGACCGGGGTCGTCGGCTTGGCGGCCGGCGGCTCGGGGTCGGTGGCGGGTACGGCCTCGGCCCCGTCCTCCGCCGGCGTGGCCGTGGGTGTCTCGGCCGTCTCCGGCGCCGTCGGCGCGGCGGCCGGCGGCGAAGGGGCCGGTGCGGTTTCCGGGGGCGGCGCGGCGGGGGAGGGGCTCGACGTGACAGCCGCGTCCGGCGCCGTCGGGGCGGTGCCCGGCGAGCCCGTGAGCAGCAGCGCGGCGCCGATCCCGGCCGCGCCGAGGACGCCCGCCCCCGCCGCGATGCCGACGGAGCGTCTGCGGCGGCGCCGTGCCCCGGCGTCCTGTGCCGCCTCCGTGCTCCGCGGCTCGCCCCCGGTGCTGTCCTGCATTCGGTCCCACCCTGCCCGCTGTCTGATGATCATCCGCTTCGAACTGCGCGGATGCTAGCAGGCACCCCGTCACGGACCCCGCCGCGGACCCCGTCGCGCCCCCTGTTGCGGTCCGCCCCGTCAGGGCCGGGGCCAGGGGCGGCCGTCGAGGTGCTCGATGTCGGTGTTGAAACGGCGCAGGTAGGCGGCGAAGGCGGTGACGTCCTGGGCGGACCAGTCGGCCATCACCCGGTCCAGGGCCGCCACGTGGGCCTCGCGCTCCTCGTCCAGGCGGCGGTCGCCCTCGTCGGTGAGGCGGAACTTGCGGGCCATCCCGCCGTCCGGGTCGGCGATCCGCTCGACCAGGCCGGCGCGCGTCATGGCGGCGGTCTGCCGGTTGAGGGTGGAGGCGTCCAGGTTGAAGGCCTCGCTCAGCTCGCCGATGGACATCGGGCCCTGGATGCGGATGCGGCTGAGCAAGATGTACGCGCTGCGCTCCAGGGTGCTGCCGCTCGGGCGGGCGGCGGACTGGCTCAGGTAGTGGTGGCGGCCGAGCACCATGTACTCGAACTCGACCAGGTGCGTGCGTTCGCCCATGCTGTGCTCCCTCGCCCTTCATCCTCATCGCCGCAGCGCTGACCTGCGGGTTTCGCGGGTCCTGCCCAGTATGGCAAAGGGGTGTGACCCGGCCATGTAGTGTGCTCGATACATATGATGTGCACGATACATATCAAGCGCATCCAGTCTCCGAGGAGTCCCGCCATGGACGGCCCCCAGCCCGCCGGCCCGACCGCCACCGGCACGTCCACCACCGGCATCGTCGCCACCCTCGCCTTCACCGGCACCGTGGCCGCGATCATGCAGACCCTGGTCACCCCCCTGATCGGCGAACTGCCCCGCCTGCTGCACACCGCGCCGTCCAACGCCTCCTGGGCGATCACCGCGACCCTGCTCGCCGGCGCCGTCTTCGTCCCCATCAGCGGACGCCTCGGCGACCTGCTCGGCAAGCGCCGCATGCTGCTGGCCTGCTGCGTACCGCTGTTCATCGGCTCGGTCCTGTGCGCACTCGCCTCCGCCGCCGTCCCGATGATCGTCGGCCGCGGCCTGCAGGGCATGGGCATGGGCGTCGTCCCGCTCGGCATCAGCCTGCTGCGCGAGGTCCTGCCGCCCGAACGCCTCGGCTCCGCCATCGCCCTGGTCAGCGCCTCGATGGGGATCGGCGGCGGCCTCGGCCTGCCGATCGCCGCCGCCGTCGCCCAGTACGCCAGCTGGCGGGCCCTGTTCTGGGGCGCCGCCGCCCTCACCCTGGTCGTCGCCGCGATGATCCGCTTCCTCGTCCCCGCCCCCGCCCAGCGCCCCGCCGCAGGACGCTTCGACCCCGTCGGCGCGGCCGGCCTGGGCGCCGGCCTGATCTGCCTGCTCCTGCCCGTCTCCAAGGGCGCCGACTGGGGCTGGACCGCTCCCCTCACCCTCGGCCTGTTCGCCGCCGCCGTCGTCCTGCTGCTCGCCTGGGGCCGGTGGGAACTGCGCTGCGCCGAACCGCTGGTGGACCTGCGGGTCACCGCCCGCCCCCGGGTGCTGCTGACCAACGCGGCCTCCGTCCTGGTCGGCTTCGGCATGTACGCGCAGGCGCTGATCATCCCCCAGCTGCTCCAACTGCCCGAGGCCACCGGCTACGGCCTGGGCCGGTCGATGCTGGCGATGGGCCTGTGGATGGCACCCTCGGGCCTGATGATGATGGCCGTCTCACCGCTGGGCGCACGCCTGTCGGCCGCCCGCGGCCCCAAGTTCACCCTGGTCGCCGGCGCCCTCGCGATCGCCGTCGGGTACGGGCTCTCGATGGTCCTGATCGGCTCCACCGGGGGCGTGCTGGTGGTGACGCTGGTGTGCAACGGCGGCGTGGGCCTGGCCTACGGCGCGATGCCCGCGCTGATCATGAGCGCGGTGCCGCTGTCCGAGACGGCGTCCGCGAACAGCTTCAACACCCTGATGCGCTCGCTCGGCACCTCCGTCTCCGCCGCCGTGGTGGGTGTGGTCCTCTCCCAGCTCACCACCACCCTGGGCGGCCACGCCCTGCCGTCGGAGAGCGGCTTCAGGGTCGGCCTGCTGATCGGCTGCGGCGTGGCCCTCGCCGCCGCCGCGGTCGCCGCCACCATCCCCGCCCCGCCCGCCGCCGCGCCCGCCGGCCGCCCGGCCCCCGCCAAGGACGCCGCGACGACCTGACCACCCGTCGGACCACCCTGCTCCTGCACCGCCGCCCCCGGCACCCACCGGGGGCGGTCCCGACTACGTACCCCCTGCCGATCCGTGACGGATTCGGCCCCACCCCGGCCGGCCGTACCGTCGCAGACGACGGACACCCGACCAACCCGCAGGAGAACCGCGATGACCGCCTACGCCCTCGCCCACGTCCACTCGGTCGAGTTCGGCCCCGACATCGTCGAGTACCTCCAGCGCATCGACGCCACCCTGGACCCCTTCGACGGCCGCTTCCTGATTCACGACAGCCCCGTCGAGACGGTCGAGGGCACCTGGGGACCGGGCCTCATCCTCATCGCGTTCCCCGACCGCGAGCGGCTGCGCGCCTGGTACGACTCGCCCGCCTACCAGGAGATCCTCCCGCTGCGCACCCGTCACATGGTCGCCGACGTGGTCTTCGTCGACGGCGTGCCGGCCGGCTACCGCGCCGCGAACGCGCTCAAGCACTGACGGGGCTCAAGCGGTTGACGAGTTCAAGCGCTGAGCCGTTCGTCAGCGCTCCCGCGGCCGTTCGAGCCACCACCGCACCGTCGCCTCGACCTGCTCCTCCAGCGGGGTCGCGCGCACCGCGAACGCGGCCTCGTAGGCGGAGGAGTCCACCACGAACGGCCGGTCGAACTGGTACCGGACCTCCCGCAGTTCGCGCAGCAGCGGGGAGAACAGCGCCGCCGTGCCCAGCAGGGCGGGGGAGAGCCGGCGCACCGCGACCGGGCCGGTGCCCGCCTGCGCGGCCAGCCGCTCCACCATCGCGCGCACCGGCAGGGCGGGGGCCGTCGGCACGTGCCAGGCCCGCCCCCAGGCCCGTTCCTCGCCCGCGACCTCGACCAACGCCCGTGCCACGTCCGGCAGGTACGTCCAGCTGTGCGGTGCGTCCGGCGCGCCGAGCACCGCGACGGACCGGCCCTTCAGCAGGCCCGGCATCACCCGCGCGGCCAGGTGCCCGCCGTCCGTCACCCCGGGGCCGAAGAAGTCCGAGGCCCGCACCTCGACCGCCCTGATCCGCCCGGCCTCGTGCAGCGCCCGCGCCTGCTCCCACACCGCCGCCCGCACCCGCCCCTTGGGGCCGGTCGCGGCCGGCGGCAGGTCCTCGGTCATCGGGCCCGCGACCGGCCCGTAGCCGTAGAGGTTGCCGAGCATGACCAGCACCGCCCCGGTGGACTCGGCCGCCGCGCACAGCGAGGAGGCCAGCGCCGGCCACCGCGCGGTCCACTGCGCCAGCGGCGGCGCCGCGCAGCCGTGGATCGTCGCCGCGCCGCGCGCGGCCTCCGCCAGCCGCGCGGGATCGCCCGCGTCCAGCGCCACGTGCTCGATGCCGGGCGCCGCCGGACCGCCCTGCGCGGGGCGTCCCGACCGGGTGACGACCCGGACGGTGTGACCCTGTTCGGCCAGCAGACGGGCGGTGGCGGCCCCGGCGGGCCCGTATCCGACAACCACGTGGAAGCTCATCCGCCCCACCTTAAGGGGTGGCGCCGGCCTGCAACGCTCCCGTGGCCACCGGCTGTTGAGCCGCCGTCGCGGGCTCCCGCGCGGGCTTCGGGACCGGAGACATGGAGGACCGGCGCATATTTGGTATGGCAACCGTAAAAGAGTATCTATGCTGTCGGGCGTTCACGATCCCTCCGCACAAAGCAGGTTTACCGGATGAAGCTGCCTCGGGTGTCCGCCGTCGTCGCGGCCGCCGTTCTGGCTCCCACCGTCCTCTTCCCGTCGATGGCCTCCGCCGCCGACAACCCCCAGCCGGCCGGTGTCTCCGGCCCTGACACCGCGTCCAAGGGCGCCGAGGACCAGGGATCGGGCCAGGAGGAGCAGGACCGGGCCGAGGTCCGGCGTATCCTCGCCGACAAGGAGACCGGCCCCAAGGTGCGCGAGGCGGCCCAGAAGGCCCTCGCCGGCACCGCCGCCGATGTGCGGCACTTCCTGGAGGTCGAGCTGGAGGAGAACCGCGTCCCCGACAACAGGCTGAGGGTCGTCCAGATCTCCGACGGCGCCGGACCGGCGCTGCGCAAGGCCGCCGACCAGGCGCTGAGGGGCACCGCCGCGGACCTCCTGGCCTTCCTCAAGGAGGGCCAGTTCACCGCCCGCGCCGAGGACGAGGACCGCGCCAAGGTCGAGGCCATCCTCGCGGACAAGGAGACCGGCCCGGGCGTGCGCCAGGCGGCCCAGAAGGCCCTCGCCGGCACCGCCGCCGATGTACGGCACTTCCTGGACGTCGAGTTCCCCAAGCAGCGGGCCGACGACAACCGGGTGAAGCTCTCCCAGATCATGGCGGCCGGCGGCCGGGCCGTGCGCGAGGCGGCCGGCCGGGCGCTGGACGGCACCGACGAGGACGTCGCGAAGTTCCTGAAGGAGGGCCAGTTCACCGCCCGTGCCGAGGACGACCGCGTCGCGGTCCTCGTCATCCTGGCCGACAAGAACGTCGGCCCGGGTGTGAGTCAGGCGGCCCAGAAGGCGCTGAACGGCACTGCCGCCGACGTGCGGCACTTCCTGGAGGTCGAGTTCCCCAAGCAGCGGGCCGACGACAACCGGGTGAAGCTCTCCCAGATCATGGCGGCCGGCGGCCGGGCCGTGCGCGAGGCGGCCGGCCGGGCGCTGGACGGCACCGACGAGGACGTCGCGAAGTTCCTCGCGGAGGGCCAGTTCACCGCCCGCGCCGAGGACGAGGCCGCCGCGAACAAGCCCGCCCTGCAGCCGACCCGGCCCGCCGAGGAGCCGCAGACCGGCACCGGCGCTCAGCCGGCCGCCCAGCCCGCCGCCCTGACCACCACGACGGGCACCAGCACGGGCGCCACCAGCACGGGCACCACGACGGGCAGCACCACCGCCGGGACCACGACCGGCACCACCACCGCCCGCTCCGGCCAGCTCGCCGCCACCGGCACCGACGGCCTGGGCTGGGAGGCCGGCGGCGCCGCCGCGGCCGTCGCCGCGGGCGCGGCGCTGGTCGCGGTCTCCCGCCGCCGCTCCACCCAGAGCTGACGCCCCGCCCGCCCTAGCCGCCCGCGCGGCCGGGGCGGGCGCATCCGCTCAGCGCCCGGGGGGCGCTCGGCGAGCAGCCGGGCGAACCTCTCGTGCCAGCGGGCGGCGTTGCTGCCGTCCAACTGCCCCGCGAAGGCGCGCCGCAGCCGCCCCTCCTCGTCGGACACGTCTCAGTCCCCGTCCCCGCCGCCCCCGCTGTCCCCGCTCCGCAGGCTCCGGCGCCGGCTCCGCTGGAAGCGGCGCAGCAGGGCCCCCGAGGCGAGCGTCGCGGACGCCACGACGCGCACCCAGCGGGGCCCGCCGCGCTCGGCCCACACCACGCACACGCAGCCGCCGACCACGACCACCAGGATTCCGACCAGCACAGCGCCGATCACGGTCCCACCCCTTCCCGTTCATCCCCGTTGTCGGGCTGATCCTCTCAACCCGCGGCCCCGCCCTCGCCGCCGACCCACCCGAAACCGGGCCAATCCGCCACGCAGGTGGACAACCCGACCGCTCCGCAGGACAGTTGGCGCCGTCCGGGATTTACCGGGGCCGGGGTCTCGCGGCACGATGATCGACGGAACCCCACCCTCACCTGAAACGGCAGCCGCATGGCCAACTCGACCAGCCTCGACATCGACCCGCCGGACGTGGACGGGGCGTCCCCGAGACCGCGCCGGGTCCTGACGGCGGCCAGTCTGGCGACCGCGATGATCGTCATCGACATCAGCATCGTGAACGTCGCGATCCCCGCGATCCGCACCAGCCTGCACGCGAGCCTGTCGACGATGCAACTGGTCGTCGACGCCTACGCGATCGTCCTCGCCAGCCTGGTGCTGGCCGGGGCCGCGATGGTCGCCCGCTTCGGCGCGGTGCGGATGTTCCGCCTCGGGGTCGCCGCCTTCGGCGTGACGTCCCTGCTGTGCGGCCTCGCCCCCGACGGCGCCGCGCTCGTCGCGGCCCGGGCCCTGCAGGGCCTCGGCGGGGTCCTGCTGACCCCTGCGACGCTGGTGATGATCACCGACACCTACCGGGACTCGGAGGCGCGCGCCAAGGCCGTCTCGGTGTGGGCGATGGTCGGCGGCAGCCCCGTCGCCTTCGGCCCGATCCTCGGCGGGGCGCTGGTCGCGGCGGTGGGCTGGCGCAGCATCTTCCTGGTCAACGTGCCGGCCGTGCTGGCCATCCTGTGGCTGTCGGCGCGGCACATGCCCCGGGACGAGCGGCAGACGCGCAGGGAGCCCCAGGACATCCCCGGCCAGCTGCTCGCGATCGCCGCCCTCGGCGGTGTGGCCCTGGCCCTGACCGAGGGACGGGAACTGGGTTGGACCAGGCCGTTGCCCCTGGCGGCGGCCGCCGTCGCGGTGCTGGCCGCGGCCGCCTTCGTCGTGCGCCAGCGCACCTTCGCCTTCCCGATGATCCCCGGGGACCTGTTCCGAGCGCCGGGCTTCCGGGCCTTCGTCGCGGCGGGCCTGCTCCTGTTCGCGGGCTACTACGGGCTGGTGTTCTCGATCAGCGTCTTCCTGCAGCAGGTGCGCGGGTACGACCCGGTCACCACCGGGCTGTGCTTCCTGCCCTCGGCCCTGCCGATCACCCTCATGCCGCTGGTCGCCGGACGCGTCCACGCCAGGCTCGGCGCCCCGCGGGTCCTGGGCATCGCGACGGCGCTGACCCTGGTCGGCGGCCTGCTGCTGGCGCTGGTGGGCAGCGGCGTCCCGGTCGGCACCGGCGTCGGGCTGCTCTTCATCGGCCTGGGCTTCGGCCTGGCGACGGTGCCGCAGATCACCCTGGTCATGGCCGCCGCGCCGGCGCACCGCTCGGCCCTGGCCAGCGGCCTGATGTCGGCCGGCCGCTCCTCGGGCACCACCGTCGGCGTGGCCCTGCTCGGCGGCTTCTCCTCCGGGGGCGGCATCGCGGGGCCGGCGGTCGCGGCCGTGGTGATCTACCTGCTGATGGCCCTGTCCGTCGCCCTCGGCGCCCGCCGGCTGCCCGCCCCCTCCTGACCTGTCACCTGGCACAAGGCCGGTTCGGCCACGAACCCGCCGTGTGCCAGGATGCCGGCACCGATCCTCTCGACCGGAGACCTTTCTCGATGATCCGCCGCACCACCGTCCTGGCCACCGCCGCGAGCGTGCTCGGCCTCACCGCGCTGACGGGCCGTACCTGCGGCACCTTCCGCGACTTCGGCCCCGTCGAGCCGGTCCCCGCCCCCAACTGACCATCCGAGCAAAGGAGTCCGCCATGGCCAAGGGCCTGTTCGCGACCCTGCACACCACCCTGGGCCCGATCCGGCTGGAGCTGTTCCAGTTCCACGCGCCGAAGACGGTCCGCAACTTCGTCGAACTCGCCGAGGGCGCCCGGGAGTACACCGACCCACGCACCGGCGGGCCGGGCAGTGGCCCGTACTACGACGGGACGTCGTTCCACCGGGTGATCGCCGGTTTCATGATCCAGGGCGGCGACCCCACCGGCACCGGCGCCGGCGGCCCGGGCTACGCCTTCGCCGACGAGTTCCACCCCGAACTGCACTTCACCAAGCCCTACTTGCTCGCCATGGCCAATGCCGGGCCGGGCACCAACGGTTCCCAGTTCTTCATCACCGTCGGCACCCCCGCCCACCTGAACCGCCGGCACACCATCTTCGGCCAGGTCGCCGACGCCGACTCCCGGGCCGTGGTCGACGCGATCGCGGCCGTCCCGGTCGACGGTGAGCGCCCCGTGGAGGACGTCGTGATCACCAAGGTGACCATCGAGCGCCTCTGACCCGCCCCCGGGTGGTCCTGCGCCCGTCGCGCGGCGGAGTCAGAGCCAGCCGCGCTCGTCGGCGGTGCGCAGGGCCTCGGTGCGGTTGCGGGTGGCGGTCTTGGCGATGGCGGAGGAGAAGTAGTTGCGCACCGTTCCCTCCGAGAGGTAGAGCTTGGCGGCGATCTCGGCGACGCCGGCTCCGGAGCGGGAGGCGTTCAGCACGTCCCGTTCCCGGGCGGTGAGCGGGGAGGCGCCCGCCGCCAGGGTGGCCGCGGCCAGTTCCGGGTCCACCACCCGTTCGCCCGCCGCGACCCGGCGGATGGCGTCGGCCAGGACCTCGGCCGGCGCGTCCTTGACGACGAAGCCCAGCGCGCCCGCCTCCATCGCCCGGCGCAGGTAGCCGGCGCGTCCGAAGGTGGTGAGGATGACGACCCGGCAGCCGGGCACCTGGTGGGAGAGGACGGCGGCTGCGGCCAGGCCGTCGAGTCCGGGCATCTCGATGTCCAGCAGGGCCACGTCGGGCCGGTGGGCGAGGGCCGCGTCGGTCACCTGGTCGCCGCGGCCGACGGCGGCGACCACCTCGAAGCCGTCCTCCAGGTCGAGCAGGGCGCACAGCGCGGTGCGGACCAGTTCCTGGTCCTCGGCGAGCAGCAGGCGGATCGTCATGTCGTCCCTTCCCGGGCGGGGTTGCGCCGCCCGTCGCGGGTGCCCGGCGGGACGGTGACCAGCAGTCGCCACCCGCGCGGGCTCAGCGGGCCGGCCTCGACGGTACCGCCGGCCGCCGCGACCCGTTCCCGCAGCCCGGTCAGCCCCTTCCCGACCCCGCTGCCCTCGCCGGTCCCGCCGGTCCTGCCGCGCGCCCCCGTCCCGTCGTCGCGGATCTCCACGGAGGAGCCGGTGACGGTCACCGTGCAGCGGCCGGCCCGGGCGTGGCGGACCACGTTGGTCAGTCCCTCGCGCACCACCCAGCCGAACAGCTCCCCGTCCTGGGTGGCCAGCGGGTCGGTGGACGTCGGCAGGTCGGCGACCACCCCGGCGGCGCGCAGCAGTTCGCGCCCGCGCGCCAGCTCGCCGGTCAGCGTGACGTCGCGGTAGCCGGTGACGGCGGCCCGGACGTCGGCCAGCGCCTGGCGGGACAGCGACTCCACCGCGGCCATCTCCGCCAGCGACTGGTCGGGGTCCTTGCCGGCGAGGCGCTGGGCCAGGCGGGACTTGACGGTGATCGCGGTGAGCGAGTGCCCGAGCAGGTCGTGCAGGTCGCGGGCGATCCGGTTGCGTTCCGCTTCCGAGGCCAGGCGCGCCACCTCGGCCCGGGCGGCCACCAGGGCCTGGTTGGTGGCGGCGATCTCCGCGAACGCCCCCGTGGTGAGCGCGGTGAACAGCAGCGCCAGCGCCTGGAACGTGCCGGGCCCGGTGTGCCAGGCGGGCACCGCCCACGGCACCAGCAGCGCGGCCAGCGTGGCGACGACGAGCACCGGGGTGGCGTGGCGGCGCCACAGCACGGCGACGAAGGAGACGACGACGGCGGCGAGGAAGAACGCGTCCCCGTGGGCGAACGGCAGCGCGGCCAGGAACAGTGCGCCCATCACCGCCACCAGCACGATCGCCTGCCGCCGGTGGGCGCGGACCGTGGTGGCGGCGAGGACGACGCAGAGGCAGAACGCGGCGACGACCGCGTACCCGGCGACCAGGGCCGCCCCGGAGACGGTGCCGCTCATGGCGACGGCGGTCAGGCCCGGGTAGACCAGCATCCCGCTGCCCAGCGTGATCCGCCGCCAGCCCTGCGTCCACCGCTGCGGGGTGCGCTGCTCGTCGGCGCGCCCGCGGCGGGTCGTCCGCGTGTCCTCGTCCACCCGCACCTTCCTCACGTCGCGTCGGATCGCGTGAACAGGGTACGCAGGTGGCGTCCGTTGACCACGAGGGCCACCCCCAGCAGCGCCAGCCCGCACAGGGCCTGCTCGACCTTCAACCAGAACGGGAAGGTGCCCGGCACGGAGATGATCACGACGATCGCCGCGATCATGACGGCCGAGATGATCCGCAGGCGCCGGTACGCCCCGTGCGAGCCGCGGGCGGCCCGGGTGGTGAACAGGTACGTGACCACGGCGCTGGCCACGACGGCGGTGCCGCGGATCCACACCGCCGGGTTCACCAGGTCGGGGTGGTTGCGCAGGGCGTACGCGGCGGCCAGGGTAACGACGCTGAGGCCCAGGTAGGCGAACACCAGTCGCCTGATGGTGCGGAAGGCCCGAACGGTGTCGGGGTGGCTCATCGCATCGGTGGAGGTCATGCCTCCATGCTGTCCGCGCGCCGGCCCCGCCCGGCAGTGTGCTGCCGCACCGGCCACCCGTGACAATTGTCAGCAGGTCCGGGCGGGTCCGGGCGGGTCCGGGCAGGTCGGGGCGGGGAAGAGCGGGGCGGGGAAGAGCGGGGCCGCCGCCCGGCGGGGCCGGGCGGCGGCTGGTGGTGGTGCGGTGGGGCTCAGGCGCAGGTGGTGAAGGTGGGGCTGGTGTTGGCGATGTAGAGGGTGGCGCCGCCGCTGGGGTCGGAGGTGAGCGGGACGGTGATGGTGTCCTCGGCGGTCCAGGGGATGCCGCGGGCGTCGAAGGTCCAGGTGCCGGTGACCTTGCGGGCGAGCTCGGCCAGCGTCACCCAGCCGTACTGCTGCGGCGGGACGGAGACGGTGACGGCGTTGTTGACGGTGGTCGAGCCCTGCCAGACGTTGCTGTAGTTGACAGCGGTCTTGACCGCGGTGGTGAAGACGCCGCCGGGGGCGCCGCCGGAGATCTCCGCCCCGATCTCGCCGCCGATGCTGCTGGACCAGCCGCTCATGTTGGTGACCGCGAAGTTCTGCTGGGCGGCGCTGCTGGTGTTGTTGAACCAGACCGAGGAGACGCAGATCTTCGGCAGCGGCGCCGCGGGGGCCTCGCTCTTCAGCGCCCAGGAGCAGGAGGAGACGTCCTTCTGGCACTGCTTGGCGGCGTGGTCGATCGCCAGGCTGCGGGCAGCCTGCGGGAAGCCGGTGGACCACTGCTGGTTGGCGGTGCCGTTGCAGGTGTACTGGTCGGTCCAGGCGTCGTCGTAGTTGGCGCCGAGCAGCAGGTCCAGGCAGGTGTTGTCGCCCAGGTGGCGGATCATGAACGCGTCGTCGGACCCGGGGGCCGGCTGCAGGAACCACCGCTGGCTGGCCTGGCCGGCGCAGGTCTGCTGGCGCAGGGCCGGGGTGAAGAAGGCCAGGTCGATGCACTTGCCGGTGTCGTTGTTGACGATGGTGAAGGAGTAGTCGGACGGGTCGACGCTCAGCCGCCAGGACTGGTGGTAGCCGGGCGCGGAGTTGGTGACGATGTAGGCGCCGTCGCCCATCGAGCCGTTCTGCACGTCGAGTTGGCGGCCGTTGCTGAGGGACTTGAGGGTCAGGCACTGCTGCGGGGAGGCGCAGGCCGCGGCCGGGGCCGCGGCGGCCCGGGCGGTCGCGAACGGGGCGGCGGTGAAGCCCAGGGCGGCGCAACAGGTCACCAGGACGGCCGCGATCAGGCGCAGCCAGGGAGCCGGGCGGCTCGGGGTGGTGGTGGAGGGCACTGGGTCGGGTCCTTTCGTCGGGAAATGGGAGAGGGAGGAGGGAGAAGGAAAGGGAGGGCGGCGCGGTGGGCGGGTCAGGCGGCGGCGAAGGCCGCTTCCAGGCGCGGGACGTAGTCCACGAGGTCCTGCGCCCAGCAGCCCGGGCTGTGGCCGCCGTTGCAGTGGGGGCCCCAGGCCGCGCCGTCGCCGTAGTCGACGTAGTGGTAGGTCAGGTGGAGGGCGTCCAGGCGGTCCTTGACGCGCTTGGCGGTGCCCTCGGCCCAGAACTCCATGTCGGCGGCGCTGCCGTTGCCGTTGCCGGTGTAGACCGCGATGCCGGTGTCGGCCAGCAGACCCATCCGGGAGGCCGGGTCCGCGGCGTTCCAGCGCCAGTCGGCGTTGAACACCGGGTAGGGCGTTCCGAAGATCGCGTCGCTGGAGACCGTGGGGCCGAAGTCGAGGCCGCAGGGCTGCCCGTTGCTGGGCCCGCACAGCACGGTGCCGACGTTGGTCAGGGTGGCGACCACGGCGCCGCGGATGATCATCTCGTTCGCGGAGAGGTCGTTGGCGCCGGACATGGTGAGGACCTGGCCGAACAGCTGGGGGCGGTCCTGGGCGTAGTGCAGGGCGCCGAAGCCGCCCATCGACAGGCCGCCGACGGCCCGGCTCCTGCGGCCCGTCAGGGTGCGCAGGTTGGCGTCGATGAACGGGACGACCTGGTCGAGGTGGAAGGTCTCCCAGTTCTGCGCCCCGGCGGCGGTGCCCTGGTCGAGCCAGTCGGTGTACCAGCCGCGCAGGCCGCCGTCCGGGATGACGGTGATCATCGACTGCGCGGCGGTGAGGGCGGGGTAGGCCAGGGCCGGGTCGCTCGGGTTGTCCGAGGCGCCGTGCAGGAAGTAGAGGACCGGGTAGCGCTTGGCCGGGTCGGCCGCGTAGCCGGCGGGCAGCAGGATCCGGATGGTGTGCTCCCCGGCGACCTGGGGCGTGGTCACGGTGATCACGAAGTTGGTGGCGCTGCCGGTGGCGGCGCCGACCTGGGTGAGCCCGAAGCCGTCCTTCATCGGCGGCGGGGCACCGGCCTCGGCGCGCGCGGCGGGCACGCCCAGCAGCAGGAGGCAGGCGGCCAGGGCGGCGACGGCCGTCCTGGCGCGCCGCAGCAGGGCGCGCCGGGGCGTTGCGGGCGGGCGCCGGGCGGGCAGGGCTGGGGTCATGGTCGTCCTTGGCCGTGAGGGTGCCGTTCCCGGGGGAACCGCTGGAGCTGTCTGGACACCGACAACTCTTGCGAGGTCACCTCGCCGTCCGCCAGAGCACCCGGCGGCGCACCTGGGCCACTGGCGCATGTGCGCCACCGGTGCGGGTAGCCTCCGACGGTCCGTGCGCCCGGGCGGCACCGACCACCCGGGCGGCACCGACGAGATGACACACCGACACGATGACGGGGGGCGTCGTGCACGACGTGCTGGATCCCGACTCCGAGCGCGGCCGGGTCTACCACTGCCTGGTCGGCCGGCCACGGGCGCGGGTACCGGAACTGGCGGACGGGGCGGGCCTGGACGAGGACACCGTCCTGGCCGTGCTCAGGGACCTCGCGGACGAGGGCGTCGCCGTGGCCTTCGACACCGCCGGCACCACCGACGACCGCGACCACGCCTGGGAGGCGCTGCCGCCCGGCCGGGTGGTCGAGGCGGTGCTGCACAGCGACGCCGTCCGCCAGGCCACCGCGCGCCGGGCCGGGGCGGAGCTGGAACGCCTCTACCGCTTCGCCCGGCGCGACGCCGGCACCTACGGCGCCCTGGAGGTGGTCGAGGACGTCGCCCAGGTGCTGGCGGCCAGCCGCCGCCTCCAGCTCGCCGCCCGCCACCAGGTACGGGTCATCGACGTGCCGCCCTACTCCGGCAGTTCGGCCTTCTACCTCGACCAGGAGGTGCTGCAGCGCCAGCGGATGGCCGCCGGGGTCGTCTACCGCTCGATCTACCACGGCTGCGCCTTCGACGACCCGGTCGCCGGCCCCAACATGGCGCGCATGATCGAGGCGGGCGAGCAGGCCCGCACGCTGGACGAGCCGCCGCTCAAGCTGGCCCTGGGCGACGACGACCTGGCGATCGTCACGCTGGCGGCCGACGGCCGCCCCGGCGTCGTCTCGCTGCTGATCCGGCCCTCCAGCCTGCTGCGGGCCCTGGCCGCGGTGTTCGAGACGCTGTGGCGGCTGGCCGTGCCGGCCTCGGTGTCCGCCGTCGACCTGCAGATCGACGACCGGGACCGCCGCATCCTCACCCTGATGGCCAGCGGCGCCACCGACGACGCCATCGCCCGGCGGCTGGGCCTGGGGCGGCGCACGGTGGTGCGCCGTGTCTCGGCGCTGCTGGCCCAGTTGGGCGCCACCACGCGTTTCCAGGCGGGCGTGCAGGCGGCCCGGCGCGGCTGGTTGTGAGCCGGTCGCGCCGGGCCGGACCCCTGGGGGGTGGGGGTCAGGGAAGGGTGGTCAGCAGGTGCCCGCCGCGCGGTCGCGCACGACCAGGTCGGTGCGGCCGGGGGTGGAGTCCAGCCAGACCACCCGGGTGCCCTGGTCGGCCGCGGGCTGGTCCTGGCCGCCCCGGTTGCAGGAGAGGCGCTGCGGGGTGCCGCCGCCGAGCGGGAGCTGCCAGAGCTTGGGCAGCGCGGAGTTGGTCCAGCCGCCGGCGGGCTTGGTGCTCTCGACCTTGTAGGTGACGGCCTGGTCGGAGGCGGCGAGGTTGCTGCCGATCGTCGGGGCGTTCGGCGCGTCGGCGGCCAGCACCTCGTTCACGCCGGAGCCGTCCAGGGCGCCGGAGCGGATGGCGGCGTGGGCGCCGATGCGGTTGGGGGCGTCCATCCACAGCAGCCGTCCGCCGGCGAGCCGGGCGGAGGAGGCGGTGCTCGCGGCGGCGCCGGGGGCGGCGTGCGCGGTGTACTGCGCGGTGACCTTGCCGGCGGCGATCGAGTAGACGGTCGGCGCGGTGACGTGCTGCTGTCCGTCCTGCCAGGACTCGGTCCAGGCGAGGTAGCCGTCCTTGAGGGTGAGGTCGTCCGGGTGGTGCCCGTCGGCCAGCGGCAGTTCGACCGCGGGGGCCCCGTCGTGGGACAGCCAGATGCCGGTGCGGCCGGAGCCGTTCACCGTGAAGGCGATGTCGCCGCCGGAGATCTGGGCGCTTCCGGGTTCCTGCCCGGGGGCGAGGAACAGGCTGCGGACCGGGCCGGCGCCGGACAGCGGTGCGGTCAGCAACTCCCGGCTGTGGTCCTGGGCGGTGGTGCCGATGGCCTTCCACACGGCGTTGGTGCCGTCGGTGGCGGGCCAGCTGTGGTAGCGGCCGTCGTCCGGGCTGAGCCGGACGGGAGTGCCGCGCCCGGTGGTGGAGCCGGTGTACAGCGCGGTGGTCTTGCTGTCGTTGCCGCCGCCCGTGCCCTTGACCGGGTCGGGGGCGGGGGCCATCGCCACCCAGTGCCCGCCGGCGGCGGCCGGTGGGGCCATCGAGTAGGAGAGGCTGCGCGCCAGCGTGCGGCTGTCCATGCCGATCCGGCTCTCCCAGCCGGTGCGGATTCCGTGCCCGTCGAACGCGGCTGCCACGGTGCGCAGTTGGGCGGGGCTGAGGCCGAGGTCACGGCCGGCCGCGAGTGCCGCGTTGCGCCCGGCCACGAAGTCGTCGAGCGGGGTGAGGTAGGCGGTGAGCGCCCGGTAGACCACCCGGTCGGCGGTGAGCGGGTCGAGGGTGCGCCGGATGTCCCAGAGCGCGCCGCTGAAGATGGTGGCGTTGAGGTGTTGCCCGCCGTTGTCGATGGTGCCGCCGAGGTAGTCGTTCACGGTGGTGCGGTGGTCGTCCATCCGGCGGTCCGCGCAGGCCTGCGGGGTGCCGGTGCGGCACTTGCTCTCGCCGAGCAGCGCGGCCGCCGGGTCGTTCATGGACATGCCGCGGGCGGTGACCTCGATGGCGTTGCCGAAGTAGTCGGCGATCGCCTCGTTCATCGCGCCGGCCTGTCCCATGCCGGCCAGGTCGGCGGTGTTCGATATGACGCCGTGGGTCATCTCGTGCCCGGCGATGTCGAGGGCGGCGGAGAACGGGTAGTAGTTGGGGCCCCCGCTGCCGTAGATCATCTTCTTCCCGTCCCAGTAGGCGTTGGCGTAGGGGGCGCCGTCCTGGGTCACGTTGACGACGGAGGTGATCGCGCCGCCCTTGCCGTCCAGGCCGTTGCGGCCGAGCCGGTCGTGGTAGAAGTCGTACACGATACCGGCGTTGACGCTGGCGTCGGTGGCGCCGCTGGTGCCGGTGGAGGCCGGGAAGCCCGGGCCGGGGGAGTGGGCCGGGGGGAGGTCGGCGGGGATGCCGCCGCCGAAGTCCATCTCGTCCCGGCCGCCCGCGTCGTAGGTGGTGATGGCGGCGGGCCGGGTGAGGTCGGTGAGCTGGTAACTGCCGTCCGGCAGGCGGGCGATGTTCACCTTGGCGGAGTTGCCGCGGGCGTCCGGCGCGGTCCCGGTGGCGGGTTCGAGGCCGGCCGCGGCGGGCGCGGCGGCGGCGCGCTGGTCGGTGCCGCCCGCCGGGTGCGGGGCGCGGGTGTCGTAGGCGAGGGCGACCACGCCGACGGTGGCGTCCACGAAGACCTCGCGGGCCTGCGGCCCCCCGGTCGCCGGGTCGGTGGCGTGCACGGTGAAGCGCTGGGCGAGCCGGCCGGCGCCGTCCGGCAGGACGACCAGGCCGTGGTCCTCGGCGGTGGCCGCGGCCCGGGCCTTCGGGTCCTGGACCGAGCCGAGCGCCGCGTCCCGCAGGGCGGCGGCCGGGACGGTGGCGGTGGTCGGCGCGGTCAGGCCGGTGAAGTACCGGCCGCCGACCGACTCGACGCGCTGCCCGGCGCCCTCGCCCGTCAGGTGCACCAGGTACTGCGCGCCGAACACGGGCACGCCGTCGTGGCGCTGCTCGAACCTGACGGTGCGCCGGCCGTCGGCGGTGCTCTCGGAGCCGACCTCGGCCAGCTCGCCGGGGTCGACGTGGTAGCGGTCGGCGTGGGCCGCGAGGTGGGCGCGGGCGGCGTCGGCGGGGCTGCCGACGGCCGGCTCGGCCAGGCCGGTGACCAACTGCGGGGCGGCGGTGTCCTGACCGGCCACCAGGGAGGGCACCGGGTCGGGGGCGGCCGCGGGCCCGGCCAGGGCGGGCGGCGCGGCCAGGGCCAGCGCCACCACGGCGGTGGCGCCGATGCCGAGTGCTGTGGACGTGCGGGAACGACGGGGCACGGAGGTCCTCTCGCAGGAGCCGGACGGTGGTCGCGGCAGGCCGGCCGCGCCGGACCACCGCGACGATCACGATAAGTCATCCGACTGCATATGTCGATAGACTTTCTATTCGGTCCGGGGTGCGACCCGGACCCCGGAACCCGAGCCCCGGAGACCCCAACCCGCCCTGCCCGACGAGCGATTCGTTCAAGACGCCACGACACCCCCCGGCCGACACTGGCCCGCATGACCGATCGCGCCTTCACCCCCGCCGCCGGCCGCCTCGGCCCCGTACGCCTCTACGACCCCATCGTCTCCCTCACCCGCGAACGCCTGTGGCGCAGCCTGCTCGCCATGCACGTGGCCCCCCGCCCCGACGACGTGATCCTCGACGTCGGCTGCGGCACCGGCTCACTGGCCGTCCTCCTCGGCCGCGTCGAACCACGCGCCCGCGTCATCGGCGTCGACCCCGACCCCAGCACCCTCGACGTGGCCCGCCGCAAGGCCGCCGCCGCCGGGGTGGCCCCCGAATGGCGGATCGGCATGGGCGACGCCGTCGCCGACCTCGTGGGCGCCGAAACGGCCGACACCGTCGTCTCCAGCCTCGTCCTCCACCAGTGCCCGATCCCCATGAAACAGGCGATCCTCGCCTCCATGCACACGGCGCTGCGCCCCGGCGGCAAGCTCGTCATCGCCGACTTCGGGCGCCAGCGCACGGCCGCCATGCGCCTGGCGTTCCGCATCGTGCAACTGGCGGACGGCAAGGAGGACACCCAGCCCAACGCCGACGGCATCCTGCCCCGGCTGATCACCGAGGCCGGATTCCACGGCGTGCGCGAGACCGAGACCGTCTCGACGCTCACCGGCTCGCTGTCGTTCTACGTCGCCCGCCGGGGCTGAACCGCCGGTCGGCGCTGAACTTCCCGCCAGGGAATGGCAGTTCGGGACGGGGTCGGGCCGTCCGCCGCGCACGCGTCGCGCAGCACCGGAAGCACCACCGACGGCGTCAACCCCGTCATCTCCCGCATCTGCCGGCTGAAGTGCGCCTGGTCCGCGAAGCCGCCCGCCAGCGCCGCCTCGGAGAGCGTGCGCCCCTCACCCAGCGCGGCGGCCGCGCGGGCCAGCCGCCGCCAGATCCGCCAGCGCGCCAGCGGCACCCCCAACTGCCGCCGCGCCAAAGCCCGCAGGCGCTGCGGCGAGAGCCCCACCCGCGCGGCCAGCCCCGGCAGCGCGACCCGATGATCCGTCAGCGCCTCCATCGCCGCCCACAACCGCGCGTCCACCTCGGCCGACGGCAGCACCCCGGCCGGGCGGACGTCCTCCTCCACCAGGTCCCGCCACTGGGGCGCCACGGTGACACCGTCGCCGCACCCCGCCCGCAGCCGGTCCGCGAACGCGCAGTGCGGATCGACGAAGAACGCCACCATCTCCCGGACCGGCGCCATCCGGTGCCACACCATCGGCGCCACCACCACCGCCGCGCCCCGGTGGCGGACCCCAGCCCCGTCCACGATCGTCACCTCACCCCCCGCCGCCGCGACGGCGACCTGGAACGCGGCGTGCCGATGCAGCACGCTGTCCGCCAACGGCCCCCGGTACAGCGCGTACCCCGCGCCCACGACGAAGCGCCGCCCCGTCCCCTCCCGTTGCCCCATCCGCCCGATGCTGCCAGAGCACGGCCCCCGCCACCCCCGGTTCCGGCCCTACTGCCCCAACAGGCCCACCTCGCGGGCCTTCCAGGCCAGGAACGCCGAGAACCGGATCGCGCCCAGCAGCCCGGCCAGGGCGAGCACGCCCCAGAACGGGATCCCGAGCAGGCTCGGCCGACCCGTGATCATCCGCCCGCCGTCGAGCCACACCCTGGTCTCATGGCCGTCCGGATACAGCTCATCCGTCGGCCGTTCCTCGCTGAACTCCCGGCCGTCGACGCTCCAGTGGTACGTGCAGCCGTAAATGTCGCGGCCGTGGTCCTGGTCGTCCAGCTGGCGGCCCGTCGTCCGGCAGGCGGTCACGGTGGCCACCACCCTGCGCGGCTCGTGCAGCCGGGTCCGCACGCCGGAGGCGGCCTGGGCCGCCGCGAACACCGTGCCCAGGGCGAGCACCAGCAGCAGCACCAGCGCCACGCAGGAGACGACGTAGTCGCCGACGGAGACCTGACGCAGCAGCGGCAGCGAGGCGCCGACGGCCGCCAGCAGCGCGACCCCGCACACCACCAGCCACCACCGCCGATCACCCGGCAGATCCTGCGACCCGGCCCACACCACCGGCACGGCCGCCGCCCCCAGCACCGCCACCCCCGCCACCACGCCCACCGCGCACCGCCGGTGCAGCGCCCCCCACTCCACGGAAGCCTTGCGCACCACCCCGCCCCCTTCCCCCGACTCCTCCCATCCTCCCGCCGGCCACCCCCGCCGGCCCACCCCAACACCGCCGCTGCGCCCGAGCGGTGACAGACCCGCGACATCGTCACACCCGGGGCCCTCCCGCCGGAGGCCCCCTCAGTCGTGCAGCACGGTGATCCCCAGCATCCGCGCCCCGCCCTCCGTCCGGGGCCGGTGCCGGCTGCCCGGCGCGAACACCACGTAACTGCCCGCCCCGTGCCGCTCGTTCCCCTCGATCACCTCGCCGCTCAGCACGTAGTACCGCTCCTCGGTGGCGTGCACGTCCACGTCCGGCCACTCGCTGCCCGGGGCGAAGTCGATCAGCCAACCGCTCGCGTACCCGGTCACCGGCAGCCTGCGCCGCACGATCCCGGGCGCCACGTCCACCGGCGCCACCTCCTCGACCCGCACCACCGTCTTCAGGTCCCGCATCTCACTGTTTTCGCTCATGTGACCACTGTGGCCGCGCCCGCCCCCACCGGCCGAGAGTCCGAAAAGACATCCTCGGGTACATTCCTGCCATGACATCCGCCGCGAACCGCCACCGGGTGGTGGCCCTGCTCAACGCGCCCCAGTCGCCCTTCGAACTCGCCTGCGCCGCCGAGGTCTTCGGCACCCGGCGGGCCGGCCTGCCCGACCACTACGACTTTCAGGTGTGCGCCGCCCAGCCCGGACCCGTGCCCACCACTATCGGCTCCCCCCTGCTCGTCGACGCCGGACTGGACGCCCTGACCCGCGCGGATACCGTCGTCGTCCCCGGCTGGCAGCCACCCGGCGACCCCGTACCGGCCGCGGTCCTGGACGCGCTGCGCGCCGCGCACCGCCGCGGCGCCAGGATCGTCTCGATCTGCACCGGCGCCTTCGCCCTCGCCCAGGCCGGACTCCTCGACGGCCGCCGCGCCACCACCCACTGGGGCCGCACCGCCCAACTCGCCGCCGCCCACCCCACCGTCCAGGTCGACCAGGACGTCCTGTACGTCGACCACGGCGACGTCGCGACCAGCGCCGGCAGCGGCGCGGGCATCGACCTGTGCCTGCACCTGCTGCGCCGCGACCACGGCGCGGCCTACGCCGCCCAGGTCGCCCGGCACATGGTCCTGCCCCCGCACCGGGAGGGCAGCCAGCTCCAGTACGCCGCTCTTCCCACCCCCGCCCGGGTCGACGAGTCCCTGGCACCCCTCCTGGACTGGGCCGCCGCCCGCCTCGACTCCCGCCTCACCCTCGACACCCTCGCCCACCACGCCGGCCTCTCCAGCCGCACCCTCGCCCGCCGCTTCACCGAACAACTCGGCACCAGCCCCGGCCAGTGGCTGCTGCACCGGCGCATCGACGCCGCACGCGCGCTGCTGGAACAGACCGACCTGCCGGTGGAGGCCATCGCCACCCGGGTCGGCCTCGCCTCCGCCGTCAACCTGCGCCGCCGCTTCCACACCGCCCTCGGCACCACCCCCGGCGCCTACCGCCGCACCTTCGGCAGCCCTGGCGGACCGTGACCCCGGCCCCTCTCCTGCGGTCCGATGTCACGGTGCCAGGCCGCGCCCGGTCTTCACCGGTGAACAGGGCGCGGCCGACACCCGCGCCGCCCGGCTGGAGAAGAGGGACGAGCCATGGAGACCGTGACCGTGCGACGGGTCGTCGAGGCGCCGATCACCGAGGTGTTCGACTGGTGCGCCACGACCACCAACTACACCCGCTCCCCGTACGTGCTCAGGGCGCGGCTGGCCCGGCCCGGCCAGGGCGCGCCCTACGGGGTGGGCGCCGTGCGGCTGCACACCTGGCTGATCGGCCGGTTCCACGAGCGGATCACCGCCTACAACGCCCCGCACGACTTCGACTACACCGTCGACCGCAGCTTCCCGCCGGCCCGGCACGAGCTCGGCCGGATGACCTTCGAGGAGGTCCCCGAGGGCACCCTGGTGGTCTGGACGACCGGCTTCGAGCTCCCCGTCCCCCTCATCGGCGCGGCCCTCGCCCGCCGGATCGCCAAACCCGTCATCGCCCACGTCTTCGGCACCATCCTCGACGCCGCCGCCACCGAACTCGGCGGCCGCTGACCGAACGCCGCCGAGTCGGCAGGCGACCCGGTCAGCCCGGCGGGTTCGGCCGGTTCAGGCCGCGGTCGTAGGCGAAGATCACGGCCTGTACCCGGTCCCGGGCGCCGATCTTCGCCAGCACCCGGCTGACGTGCGTCTTGACGGTCGACTCCGCGAGCACCAGCCGCCGGGCGATCTCGCCGTTGGTCCAGCCCCGGCCGACGGCGACCAGGATCTCGCGCTCGCGCTCGGTCAGGGCGTTCAGCCGCGGATCGTCCTCGGCGGCCGTACCGGGCGGGCGCACCGGCAGGTGGTGGGCGTAGGCGTCCAGGAGGCGCCGGGTGACGGCGGGGGCGACGACGGCGTCGCCCTCGGAGACGGCGCGGATCCCGGCGAGGAGCTCCTCCGGGCGGGCGTCCTTGAGGAGGAACCCGCTGGCGCCCGCGCGCAGCGCGGCGTGGGCGTACTCGTCGAGGTCGAAGGTGGTCAGGACCAGGATGCGCGAGCGCCCGCCGGTGGCGACGATGCGGCGGGTGGCCTCGATGCCGTCCATGCCGGGCATGCGGATGTCCATGAGGACGACGTCGGGCCGCAGGTCGGCCGTCAGGCGCACGGCCTCGGCGCCGTGCGCGGCCTCGCCGACGACCTCGGTGCCGGGCTGGCTCTCCAGCAGCATCCGGAAGCCGTACCGCTGCAGGGGCTGGTCGTCGACGATGAGGACGGTGGTCACGTCAGGCTGCCTGTCGGGTCGGGGGTGAGGTCGAGGACGGCCTCCACGGTCCATCCTGCCCCGGGTCCGGGGCCGGCGGCGACGGTGCCGCCGTACAGGGCCGCGCGTTCGCGCATGCCCGTCAGGCCGTGCCCCTCCTCGCCCGTCGGCCCGCTCCGCGCGGCCCCGCCGGGCGGACCGCCGTCCTGCACCCGCACCCGCAGCCGGCCGCCCTCGGCCGCCAGCGTCACGTGCGCCCGGGTGTCGGGTCCGGCGTGCTTGAGGGTGTTGGTGAGCGCCTCCTGGACGATGCGGTAGGCCATCAGCTGCACCCCGCGGTCCAGCCGCTCCAGCTCGCCGCGCGCGGTGTACACCACCTGCGGCCCCGCGGCGCGGATGCGCGCGCACAGCCCGTCGAGGTCGGCGATGCCCGGCTGCGGGGTGAACTCGGGGTCCTGCTCGCCCTGGTCGCGCAGGACGCCGAGCATGCGCCGCAGCTCGCCCAGCGCCTGCCGGCTGGTCTCACCGATCAGCAGCAGCGCCTCCCGGCCCCGCTCGGGGGAGGCCTCGGCCGCGTACGCGCCGCCGTCGGCCAGGGTGACGATCACGGACAGGTTGTGGCCGATGATGTCGTGCATCTCCCGGGCCACCCGGGTGCGCTCGGTGGCCGTGGCCAGCCGGCTGCGCTGGTCGCGCTCGACCTCCAGGCGCGCCGCGCGCTCGCGCAGCCCGGCCAGCTGGGCCCGGCGGATGCGCACCGCGATGCCGACGGCCACGGCCGCCGTCGCCGCGCTGAACAGGAAGAACAACGCGTCCCCGACCGGCAGCCCGCCGGACAGCTCCACCGCGACCAGGGCCGCGGCGCCGGCCATCGCCGCGCACGCCCAGGCCAGGTGCCGCAGGCTCCCGTGCAGGGCCAGGCTGTAGAGGGCGACGAGCAGGGCGACGTCCGCGCGCAGCGCCACCCCCAGCGACCACTGCAGCACGAACACGGCCATGACCGCCGCGAAAGCCGCCGCAGGCCGCCGCCGGCGCCACAGCAGCGGCACCACCAGACCCGCCTGCAGGGCCAGCATTGCCGCCACGGGCGGCCGGGTGAAGACGATCCGGTGCTCGCGCGCCCCCCACTCGCCGCCGTCGTGGATCAGGTCCGGGACGCAGAACAGCAGGAACACCGCGGCCACCACGGCGGTGTCCAGCACCCACGGGTGGTCGCGGTCCGCCTGCCGCGCCCGCTGCCCGATCCGGGCCAGCCGGGCGAACACCGGGTGCCCCGACAGCGGGTCGCTCCCCGCGCCCGCGGCGGCGGTGTCGTACTCGCTCATGGCGTCACCTTCGTCCAGCTCGTCCAGCTCGTCCAGAACGGGCCCGGTGCGGCACCCGGCGGGCCGGGTACCGCACCGGAACGTGCACGGAGTCTCTCAGGCGTCGCTGCGCACCAGGCGCACGGCCGCGCCGGCCAGGGCGAGCACCGTCCACAGCAGGAAGACCACCAGCCCGGCGGCGGGCGACAGCGTGGTCGCGTCGTGGTGCAGGGCGAACATCGCCTCGCCCGCGTGGCTGGGCAGGTAGGGGCTGATGTGGGTCTGCCAGGAGGAGGGCAGCAGCGAGATCAGGCCGGGGACCAGCATCAGCGAGGCCACCAGGACGGAGATGCCGCCCGCCACCGAGCGCAGCAGCGCCCCCAGGGCGACGCCGATCACGCCCACCAGGGCGAGGTAGAGCCCGGCCCCCAGCAGACCGCGCAGGACACCGGCGTCCGAGAAGGTCATCGCCGCGCGGGTGCCGGAGAGGATGCCGCTGTCGGCCAGGAAGGCGGTGAACACCCCGACGGTGCCGAGCAGCAGCACGATCAGGCCGTACACCGTCGCCTTGGACCACAGCACCGGCAGGCGGCGCGGCACGGCGGCCAGGGTGGAGCGGATCATGCCGGTGGAGTACTCGCCGGCGGCGACCAGCACGCCGAGGACGCCGAGCGCCAGCTGGGCGAAGTTGGTGCCGAACAGCGACAGGCTCAGGGCGCTGGCGTCGGCGAAGTCGCGGTCCATCGGGCGGCCCGAGGTGATCCTCGACTTGAACTGGAACGCGGCGATCAGGCCGAAGGCGACCAGGAACAGCAGGCCCAGGCCGAGCGTGATCCAGGTGGAGCGCAGCGACCACAGCTTGGCCCACTCCGAGCGCAGCACGCGCGCGGGGGTCACCCGGTAGGCGGGGCGCGCGGGCCGCTGGGCGGCGGCCGCGGGGGTCTGGCTCGGTGCGACGGTGCTCATGCCGCGCTCCTCGGGGACTCGGCGCCGGCGCCCGCGGCGGCGGACTCGGCTGTGGTGGTGGTGCCGTGGTACTCCACGGCGTCCCTGGTCAGGTCCATGAACGCCTCCTCCAGGGAGACCGTGCGGGTGGCGAGCTCGAACAGGGCGATGCCCTGCTCGGCGGCCCTGAGCCCGATCGTGCGCGCGGGCAGGCCGGTGACCAGTAGTTCCTCCGACCCGGCCCGTCCGGTGACCTCCACGCCCGGCCCGGCCAGCGCCGCACGCAGCCGGGCCGGATCGGCGCTGGCCACCTTCACGACGTCCCCGCCGGCCTGGCGGACCAGCTCCTGCACGGTGGTGTCGGCCAGCAGCCGGCCCCGTCCGACGATGATCAGGTGGTCCGCGACCAGGGCGACCTCGCTCATCAGGTGCGAGGACACGAAGACCGTGCGGCCCTCGGCGGCGAGCGAGGTGAGGAGGTTGCGGATCCACAGGACGCCCTCCGGGTCGAGGCCGTTGACCGGCTCGTCCAGCATCACGGTGGCGGGGTCGCCCAGCAGCGCCGCCGCGATGCCCAGCCGCTGTCCCATGCCCAGCGAGAACGCCCCGGCGCGCTTCCTGGCCACCGACTGCAGCCCGGTCAGCTCGATCACCTCCTCCACCCGGGCGCGCGGGATGCCGTGGGTGTGGGCCTGGGCCATGAGGTGGTTGAACGCGGAGCGCCCGGGGTGGATCGACTTGGCCTCCAGCAGCGCCCCGACCTCCTGCAGCGGCGCCGCGTGCGCGGCGTAGCGGTGGCCGTTGACGCGCACCGAGCCGCTGGTGGGCGCATCCAGTCCGACGATCATCCGCATGGTGGTGGACTTCCCGGCGCCGTTGGGCCCGAGGAAGCCGGTGACCGTGCCGGGCCTGACCGTGAAGTCGAGCCGGTCGACGGCGGTCTTCTCGCCGTACCGCTTCGTCAGCTGGTGCGCCTCGATCATCGCTCACCCCTACGCTCCGGGGCCGGACCGTCCCGGCCTTCCTCACCCTCCACGCTAGGTGCGGCGGCGGCGCGATCCGTGGTACCCCGGACCGATCATCGGAGGGAGTGCGGTACCGCGGTACCACGCCCGGAGCGCCTGTTGCGGTTGCATCACGACGTGTCCGATTCATCGAGTATTGGACCGGAGTGCGGCGATTAACTTTGTTGGCAGTGGTGTGGACGGTCTCTCATAATCCCTGTTGAGACGCGTGATGGACGGTCCGGAGAACCGCTGGGGGAGCGGTTTGCGAGGGAGTCCGTGCGCGAGATCCCACATTTTCCCGGGGGAGTTCCTTGTCCGCGCCCGAAAACGACATGGCCGCCGTACCGGAGCAGCACGCCGTTGCACCGGAGCAGGCCGCCGTACCGGAGCAGCATGCCGTTGCACCGGAGCATGCCGCCGTACCGGAGCCGGTCGCCGTACTGGAGCCGGCCGCGCGCCGGCTGCCGCGCGCCGTCGGCGTCGTGCTGGCCACCGCCGGCCTGCTCGCCGTCACGACGGCCAGCGCCGCGGTGACCGTCGCCGTCGGCAGACCGGACGCCCGCCCGGCGGCCGCCGCCGCACCCGCACCGGCCACCACGGCCCCGACGAGCCCGAGCCCCACCCCCTCCGCCACCCCGGTGCCCGTGCCGAGCGCCGCCCCGACCACTCCCAAGCCGGCCAGCACGGTCAAGGGCACGGTCAACGGCGGCAAGCACGAGGGCGACCTGCGCTACTTCCTGCTCCCGATCCCGGCCGGCGGCGAGTCCTACGGGCCCGCGGACGGGATGACCATGAGCAACGACGACGTCGCCGACCTGTTCGGCAAGCAGGACGGCATCATGGACGTCCTCGGCTCGTACGGGTACCAGACGGGCGCCACCCGGACGTACCGGACGGCCGACGGCAAGTCCGAAGTGACCGTCACCCTGCTGCGCTTCGGCTCCACCGCGATGGCGGGCCGGTTCGTCAAGGGATACACCGTCAAGTCGCAGGACCCGATCGACATCGACGGCGACCCGGACGCCCACGGCTACGTGCACAAGCCCAAGCAGCAGGCGTTCACCGGCTCGATGACCGGCATCTCCAGCCAGGGCGACGTCCAGTACACGATCGACGTCGAGGTGAAGGGCGCGCCCGACAGGGCGCTGCTGAGCGAGCTGATGAAGCGCCAGCGCGAGTGGCTCACCTCCGGCGGCTGAGCCCACCGCCCGCCCCGACGCCGTCATCCTTCCCTCCTCCGCTGGAGCCACCCCATGACCACCGAACCCGCGCTGCCCCCACCCGGCGACGCACCGGCCCCCGCCGCTTCACCGCAGCCCCAAGTTACTCCCGGCGAACCGCAGTTCACTGCCGAGGCGCCCGACGCCCTCCGCTGCGCACCGGCCCTCGACGCGCCGCTGCCCGGCTTCCCGCCGGTCGGCCCCGAGCAGGCGCCCCGCGCCCCGCGCCGCCCGCGCCCGGTGCTGCTGGCGGTGTCCGGCCTGGTGCTGGGCACCCTGGTCGGCGGCGGCGTCGGCTACGCCGTCCAGGCCCAGCGCCCGCCGACGCCACTGCCGCCGATCCAGGTCGCGCGCCCGTCCTACCCGGCCCAGGCGGTCGACCCGGCCGCCCTCGCCGCCCAGCAGCCCAAGCCGCTGGCCATCGACGGCGACCTGGTCAAACTGCTGATCAGCGCCCCGGACGGCAGTACCGCCTGGGCTGACTACCCGGACAAGCCGAGCTGGATGTCGGTCGGCGAAGTATCCGATCACAGCGGCACCGCCGCCCGCGATTTCAAGGACCTGAACACACGCGGCTTCCGGCGCGCGGCCGAGGTGGACTGGAAGAAGGGCGACGCCAAGTACCGCGTGTTGCTGATCCAGTACGCGCCGGACCGCGCCAACGAGGCCGCCGTGTACACCGCCTTCGCCCGCAACCTGGAGTCGTTCGCCGACGGCGCCAACGGCGGCTACCAGGTGGAGAAGGAGCCCGGCCACTGGAACGAGAGCACCGAGCAGTTCTACTACGGCAGCGCCCTCGCCCAACGCGGCACGGTGGTGATGGTGGTGGAGGTCTTCGACACCAAGCCGGTGAACCCCGAGGTCGTGAAGGACCTCGCCAAGCAGCAGTGGGAGCGGCTGGTATGACCGACAACACCGTGACCGACAACACCGTGACCGGCAACACCGTGACCGAGACCCCGGCCCCCGAGCCGGTCCCGCCCACCGCCGGTGAGCCGGCCGCCGAGCACCAGCCCACCGCGCCGCGCCCCGCCTCCCGCCGCCTGCTGCGCGCGGGCGCCGCGACGGCCGCAGCGGCGCTGGCCGGGGTGGCCATCGGCATCGGCATCATCAAGACCCAGTACGACGAGCCGGCTCCGGCCACCGCCGCCGGGCCGTCGGCCGCGCCCGCCCCGGCCGCGACCGCCACGCCGTTCGGCGCCAAGTCCAACGGCAACCACTTCGGTTCGCTGCGCGACCTGTTGCTGCCCGTCCCGGCCGGCTACGAACTCGGCCCGGACGAGGGCGGGTACGGCAACGACACCGAGCTCGGCGCCGAGCGGCTGTCCGCCGACCTGGACGCCGAGCTCCAGCAGATCCCCAAGGACAAGCGCGACAAGCTCCGCTCCTACTGGGACGGGCTGCACGTCAAGGCCACCGGCGTGCGGACGTACCGCACCGGCGAGGGCGACCTGGTGGTCGGTCTGAAGCTGCGCCAGTTCAACCAGCAGGAGGTGCAGAAGCTCAACGAGTACACCGCGGTCTTCACCGGTGACACCGGCCTGTTCCGGATCGGCCCGGAGATCCCGGGCCACCCCGAGGCGCACTGCTACCTGATGCCGGCGCCGCCGTCCGCGCCGATCGACTACCTGGAGTGCTCGGCCGCCGAGGGCGACCTCCTGGTGGTCATGAACGTCGAGGGCGTGGCGCCGCTGCCCAAGGACCGGATCGTCGCCCTCTTCACCATGCAGCTCGACCGTCTCGCACGCCCCGGAGCGTCCGCATGACCGACCACGCCACCCCGCACGCCCCTGCGGACCCCTTCGCCGAGGTTTCCGCGGAGACCCCCGCGGAGACCCCTGAGGAGCACGAGGCCCGCCTCGCCCGGCGCCGGGCGAGGCGCGGGGCGGCGGCGCGCTGGGCCACCGCGACCCTGGTGTTCGCCCTCGCGGGCACCGGCGCCGCGCTGGCCGTCACCGCCCCCGAGCGCACCGACCTCCCCGGCCTGGCCACCCCGGGCGACGGCCGCTACACCTTCCCGCCGCTGACGCTGCCGCCGCTGCCCTCCGGCAGCAGCGCGCCGGACCGGACGGGCAGGAACGTCCTGCACACCGCGGACCTGCGGTACCTGCTGCTGCCCGCCCCCAAGGAAGCCGGCGGCACCCTCACCCCGGCGCTCTACCCGATCCCCACAGCCGCAGCCACCGCCTCCCCGTCGGCGAGTGCGACCCCGGCCCCGAGCCCGACCGCCTCCCCGTCCGCGAGCGCGAGCCCGTCCACGGCCCCCTCCGGCCAGGCCCCGGCCGAATGGGTCACCTGCGACGCGATCCTCGCCGAGCAGCAGGACCCGGCCAAGCTGCGCGAGCTGCTCCTGCGGGACGCCTGCCGCGCGGCCACCGTCCGGGAGTGGACGGCCTCCGACGGCACCCGCACCCAGATCCGGCTGCTCCGCTTCGGCGCCTCCTTCGAGTCCTGGGACGTCTTCTCCGCCCTGCGCTCCGACGCCCGCTCCAAGGCCCTGCCCGGCGCGAAGACCACCTCCCACGGTGTCTGGGACACCGTCGAGGGCGTCCACCTGGACGCCCAGGAGAGCTCGGCGACGGGCGCCAAGGGCACCCCGACCGCCCGCATCGCCTACCTCGGCGCCTCCGACCTCGTCGCCGTCATCACCATGACCAACCCCGACGGCGTCCCGGCCGCCGCTTTCCGCCAGGTGGTCACCCTCCAGTCCGACCTCCTCGCCTGACACCGGCCCGCCGCCTGCTCGCCCTACGCCGTGATCCGCGCGGCGGCGGGGCGGTGGTCGCTGGCGGTGGCGGGCAGGGTCCACGCGGCGGTGGCGGGGAGGTCCCGGGTCATGACGTGGTCGATCCGGGCCAGCGGGAAGGCCGACGGCCAGGTGAACCCGAAGCCGTCGCCGGCGGTGTCCTGCGCGGAGCTCAGCCGGCTGGTGAGCGGGCCGAGTTCGCGGTCCCCGGCGGCGGTGTTGAGGTCGCCCAGGAGCAGCACCCTGCGCAGGGGCTCCTCGTCCAGCGCCTGGCCGAGCGCGGCGAGGTTGCGGTTGCGGTGGCCGGTGGCGAAGCCGCTGACGGTGAGCCGGACGGAGGCGAGGTGGACGACGTACACGGCCAACGGCCCGCCGGGGCCCTGGACTTCGGCCCGCAGGGAGCGGCTCCAGCCGGGGTCGATGGTCAGCCGCCGAACCCTTCCTCCGGGGCCGCGGCCGCACCGCCCAGACCGACCCCGCCCGCCGCGGCCACGGCCTCGGCCTGGCCATCGTCGCCGCCATCACCGACACCCACCACGGCGAACTGCGCCTCACCCCCGGCCCCGCCGGCGGCCTGCGCGCCACCCTCAGCCTGCCCGGCCGCTGAGCCGGACCCTGAGCCGGCCGCTGAGCCGGACCCTGAGCCGCCTGCCGGGCCGCCCCCTCACCCGGCCGGCTGCCCGGGGCGCCCCGGGACCCACAGCGGCACCGGGGCGCCGCAGTCCATGTACCGGGCCGCGTCCTGCGCCAGCCACCCGCTGACCCGGGCCGGGTCGTCCTCGCTCAGCTCCACCAGCGCGGCGGCGGCGATCCGGGCGCAGGACAGCATCAGCGCGAGGGTGTCCTGGCGGCGGTGCCGCTCCCGGACGTACGCCTCACCCCGCTCGTCGATGCGCCGGCCGTGGCACTCCCGATCCGCCGCCGAAGCCCGCCCGCCGTCCGCGCTGACCGCCTGGACGCCGTGCCAGACCAGGGCGAGCGCCGCGGGTTCGGCCGGGTGCGTCACACCCTCCCGGCCCGCCTGCTCCCGCGCCTCCGCCGACCGCCCGCCCAGCCACTCCAGCACCGCCGGACCGTCCCCCGCCCGCGCCCGTAGGACCAGCTCCGCCGCCCGGAACACCAGCGCCCGCAGCACCGCCCCCGCCGGCACCCGCAGCCCCGGCGCCGACGACTCGCCGAACGCCAGCCACGCGTCCGCGAACGACGCCGCCCGCATCCGCCCCAGCCACGCCGGCGCCCCCGCCACCCCGCCCAACCACTCGTCCGTACCCAGACGAACCAGGCCCGCGGCAGCAAGCTGCGCCGCATCCCCGTCCAGTCCGAGCAGCCGTCCACTCCTCAACGCGCACCCCCGTCGGCGTCATCAACCCGTGCCGGCACATCCCACCACACCAGGACGCGAACGAACTAGACAGGGCCCCGACAAAAGTCCGGGACGGCTTCCGGCGGCCCGGTCGGCCCGGGACCGGCGGAAGCCGCGCACCCGGCCCACCCGGCCTGACTCGCTGCGCACCGGTCGGGGCCCGCCGCCCGGTACCGACCAGCGGCGCCTCCTCGCCGGAGAACGACGCCGGGAACGCGGCCCCCGCGATCGCCGCCGGCTCCTCGGCTACCTCCTGGGCCTGGACGCGGCGGAAGATTCGCCGGGACTCACCGGATCGGGTGGTCGCGCCGTGGCGATCCGGGCACCGCCGAAGGATTCCTGACGCATCGTCAGGAATTCTTCGGTGACGGCGGGTCTACCGGGTGAGCTCGGCCGGCGCGTCCAGTCGCGTCAGCTTCCGCGGGTTCGCCACCGCGTGGATCCGGGTGACCCGCCCGTTCTCCACGACGAGGCTGACCGTGGCCAGGCGGCCGTCGAGCTCGACCCGGCCGGCGGGCTCGCCGTTGAGCCACACGGTCGACACCACCCGGTCCGGGCGCGCGAGCAGCGCCGCCACGAGCTCGGCCCCGTGGATCGGAGCGCGGGCGGCGGCCGCGAGCCCGCCACCGTCGGCGATGAAGACCACGTCCGGGGCCATGACCTCCATCAGCTCCTGCACCCGCCCGGTGCGCAGCGCGGCCAGGAACCGCTCCACCACGGCCCTCTGCTCCGACCGGCTCACCGGTATCCGGGGCCGCCGGGCCGCTACGTGCCCACGGGCCCGCCGGGCGATCTGGCGCACCGCGGCCGGGGACTTCCCGACGGCCTCCGCGATCTCCTCGTACGGCACCTCGAAGACCTCGCGGAGCACGAAGACCGCCCGCTCCACCGGCCCGAGCGTCTCCAGCACGGTCAGCATCGCGATCGAGACGCTCTCCGCGAGCTCGACGTCCTCGGCGACGTCGGGGCTGGTCAGCAGCGGCTCCGGCAGCCACTCGCCGACGTACTCCTCGCGGCTGCGCGAGAGCGTCCGCAGCCGGTTGAGCGCCTGCCGGGTGACGGTCCGCACGAGGTACGCCCGCGGGTCGCGCACCTGCGCCCGGTCGACGTCGGCCCACCGCAGCCAGGACTCCTGCAGCACGTCCTCCGCGTCGGCGGCCGACCCGAGCATCTCGTAGGCGACCGTGAACAGCAGGCTGCGGTGGGCGACGAACGGGTCCCGGGTCATGCCGCGGGCGCCGCGCCGGACGGCTCGGGACGCGTGGCCAACGGAATCTCGCAGGCATCGGAGAAGCCCTGCGAGGTGACCCCGTTCGCGGCGTTGTTCCTGGTCGCCATGTTGACGAAGGCGATGTACGCGGTGAGTTCGACCATCGCCGCCGGGCCGAGCCGTCCGAGCAGGCCCGCGTACAGCTCGTCGGTGACGGTCGGCGGGGTGTTCGTCATGGCCTCGGCGTACTCCAGGACGTCCCGCTCCAGCGGGGTGAACACCTCCGACTCCCGCCAGCGCGGCACCTGGCTCGCCTTGGTGAGGTCCAGGTCCTGGTGCTGGGCCTGGAAGTAGCCGACGTCCAGGCACCAGCTGCAGCCGACCTGCGCCGCGACGGCCATGTGCGCGAACGACTTGAGGCCCGCGTCGGCCGCGTCCCACTCGCCCAGCTTGGCCGAGAACTCCAGATTGGACGTGGCGACCTTGGGGCTGTGCCACACCACCTCGATGGGCTCGGGCACTTCGCCGAGCTGCTTGACCAGGTTCTCGCTGAGCTCGACGGGAAGCTCCGCCTTCGGAACGCGTGGCGCCATGATGGTGTTCTCCTCGTGCGTGGGTGTGGTGCGTGTGCGTGTTCGACATGAAGACACCGCAGGGCCCTCGCGTGTGACAGCGCCGGCCTGGTGCTCGGCCGCCACTCTCGGTGCGGCCGTCGTTGCGCGAGCGCGCGTACCCGGAGAAACAGCGACAAACCGACCAAAACATGAATTCAATGTCGTATGTCGGGTAAAAAAAGACCGTGCAGCGGCCGCCGGAGGCCAGTCGGCCGCTCCCGCACCCCGCCGGGTGCCACCGGGACCACCGCTCCGAGCAGCCGGGCCCGGGTCCCGCGGGAAGGAAGCCCGCGACGCGCGAGCACGAGCCGTCGGCGCCGCCGGGCGTTCGCCCGATGCCCAGGAGACAGCAACCGTGTCCACCTCACCGGAAACCGTTCACCGTGCCGTCGCGCGGTCCGGCATCCCGCCCGACCTGCCCCCGCGCCCCACCGAGGCCGAGCTGCGGTCGATGGGCAAGTTCGAGGCGCGCGAACTCAGCGACGCGCTGTTCGAGCGCCTGGCCGGCCTCGCCCGCGAGACCCGCGCCTACAGCTACGTGCGCGGCACGATCATCGAGCTCAACATGCCGCTGGTCCGCTTCATCGCGGCCCGCTTCCGGCACCGCGCCGAGGACATGGACGACATCCTCCAGGTCGGCACGATCGGCCTGATCAAGGCCGTCGACGGCTACGACCCGTACCGCGGCACCGAGTTCGTCACCTACGCCATCCCCACCATCGCCGGCGAGATCAAGCGCTTCTTCCGCGACACCTCCTGGCCGGTCCGGGTCCCGCGCAGCATGCAGGAGCTGTACCTGGCCGTCGTCCGCGACTCCGACCGGCTGGAGCAGGAACTCGGCCGCCTCCCGCACCCCGAGGAGATCGCCGAGGACCTCCACCTCACCGTCGAGCAGACCACCGAGGGACTGGCCGCCGCCCGCGCCTGCCGCCCCAACTCCCTGGACGCGCTGCGCGACCAGGACGCCGACGAGACCGGCAGCGCCATGCTCGACCGACTCGGCTCCTGCGACCCCGGCATCGAACTCGCCGACTTCCGCACCGCCGTACGCCCCCTGCTCGCCCGGCTGCCGCGCCGCGAGCAGGCCATCCTCAAGCTCCGCTTCTGGGACGGCTGGACCCAGTCCGAGATCGCCGAACGCATCGGCGTCTCCCAGATGCACGTCTCCCGGCTGCTCACCGCCACCCTGACCCGGTTGCGCGAGCAACTGGAGGACCGCGACGCCCCGGGCTGGGCGGACGACCCGCAGGACCCGGACTGACGTCCCCGTCTGCTCGGCGCGACCCGCCGGCCGGGGCCGGGACGAAGGGAACCGAGACGAAGGGAACCGAGACCATGACCCGCCGACCGCCCGCCACGGACCCCGCCCCCGGGCCGGTCGGGCTCACCGTGCAGGCCCGGCCGTGGGCCCGGGGCACCGTCCTCGCCCTGTACGGGGAACTCGACCTCGACTCGGTCGACGCCCTGTGGGCGGCCCTCGACGCCGCCCTGGCCGCGCCCGCCGCCGTCGTCGTGATCGACTGCGCCGGGCTGGAGTTCTGCGACTCCACCGGGCTCGACGCGATGTTCCGGGCCCAGGACCGCGCGGCGGCCCGGGGCAGCCGGATCGAACTGGCCCGACCCCGGCCGCCGGTGCTGCGGATGCTCGAACTGACCGGTGCGACCGACGTCCTCCCGGTCCGGGACGTCCCGCCGTCCGGGCCTGGTCGGCCAACCGGTCGGGAGTGAACTCCACGCGGCACAGGGAGTGACCGAGGGTGGTCACGGGAGCCCGAATCCGTCGATGCTTCCCCGGGTCCCGCCACACCCGAGCGGCCGGCCGGGAAAGCCCCGGTCCGGCCATGGCCGCGTCGGCCATACCGGTCGGCACGATCGCCGTCATGGCCTGATCGGGGCCCGAACGGTGCTCACCGTTCGGGTACGACGGCCCGGCTCGGGAGGAGAATCGGCACAGGGCGGGAAACGAACGGGAGGCCGGTCATGAGGAGCCTCAATCGCCGCTACGCGGTGACCTTGCCGGGACCGATCGGCGGACACGCGCCGCCGGCCGTCGTGGTGGTCCACGCCACCGACGCCGTCGGGCCCGGTGGAACCCTCGTCTGGGAGAACGCGGACGGTGACCTGCGGGTCGAGATATTCGGCGAGGTGGCCACCGTCCTGACGGCGCCCGCCGGCGTCCTGCCGCACCCCTGCCTGCAGGCGGTACCCCTGCCGTGAGTGCCCGGCCGGCCCCGGTCGGCGCCTCACGGGCAGGGGCGGGGACCGCGGGACCGTTCGGAACCCGATGGTTCCGGTTGCCACCGCCGTTGCCGCCGTGGTCGGCGTCGCGACCACCGCCGGCCAGGGGACCTCGTCCACGACAACGGCAACGGCAGCCGGAGGGACGTGACCGTCTCCTCCGGCAGGTGGGGGCAGAGCCTGTCGTGGCGGATCTGCCGTTCGGGCGGCGGCGGTTGCCCGCCCTGGCTCTACGAGACCGCCTGACCCGGTCCCTCACGCGGCAGCCCGGTCCTGGCTCCTCCCGATGCCGGGCACCCGCCGCGTGTGCGCGCACCTGGGCGCCTACGCGGCTCTCAGCGCGCAAGCCACCCTGGGTGACCTGGCCGGCCAGGACGGCACCTCGCCGGCCTACGCACAGAGCGACCAGATCCGACCCGCCGTCAACACCTGCCTGGCGTCCGCGACGACGCTCTGGCTGCCGGTGTACGCGCTGGCGGCAGCCCTCCTGACCGCGCTCGGCGGCTGGCTGGTGGGCAGGGCCGGCGCGAGGCGGACGGCAACCGGGGACCGGTGACGAGGGTCCTCCGGGCCCGCTACGGACGCCCGGCTTCCGCCGCCCCGACGCCGTGCCCCGATGCCGGGCCCCGCGAGCGGGCTCAGGCGGGCAGCTTCGTGTCGACGATGAAGCTGATCTCGATGGCCTGGCCGGGGAAGGCCAGTTCGGTGACACCGAGGACCGTGCTGGCCGGGCGGTGGCCGCCGCAGTACGCCCGGACCGAAAGCGCGGACCCGGACGGCGCCCGTTCCGGGCCCGGGTCACCGGCCGGGGGCGGCGTCGTCCAGGATGGCGAGCAGGCGGGCGTGGACGGTGGCGGCGGCCTCGCGGGTGACCGGGTCGGTGTCGTCCAGGTGGCCGGCGATCAGCTCGGCGGCTGCGGCCAGGACCGGGACGGGGACGGTGGCCTCGCGCAGGTGGCGGAGCTGGGAGGCGGCCCGTTCGCCGGGCGTGGCCGTGGTGGGGGCGTGGGGGATCAGGGCGCTGATGCCCCGGGGGAACTGCTGACTGCCGGTCATCCGTCCATTCTCCCGTGCGCAGGCCGGGTGGTGATCACCACGGGGCCGGCTCCGCGCCCGTGCCCGTCTGCCAGAATCGCCGCATGGCTGAGCACGACGACGACCGTGGCTATCTGCTGGACAACAGGCAGAAGGAGGCCGGTACCCGCTTCGGCGCCCTCGCCGAGCTGTTCGACCCGGTGACGTTCCGGCACGTCGACCGGCTCGGCATCGGCGCTGGCATGCGGTGCTGGGAGGTCGGCGCCGGCGGCCCCTCCGTCCCGATCGGCCTGGCCGAACGCGTCGGTCCGACGGGGACGGTCGTCGCGACCGACATCGACGTGTCCTGGACCCGGGACGTCGCCGGAGACGTGATCGAGGTGCTGTCCCACGACGTGGCGGCCGATCCGCCGCCGCCCGGCGGATTCGACCTCGTGCACGCCCGGCTGGTCCTGGTGCACGTCACCGACCGCGCCGAGGCCCTGCGCCGGATGGTCCAGGCGCTACGGCCCGGCGGCTGGCTGCTCCTGGAGGACGCCGACCCCGGGCTGCAGCCGCTGCTGTGCCCGGACGAGTCCGGCCCCGAACAGCGGCTCGCCAACCGGCTGCGCTCCGGCTTCCGCACCCTGATGGCGGCCCGCGGCGCGGACCTCGCGTACGGGCGGACCCTTCCCCGGGTGCTGCGCGAAGCCGGGCTGGAGGACGTGCAGGCCGACGCGTACTTCCCGATCACCTCCCCGGCGTGCGCCGTCCTGGAGGACGCGACGGTCCGCCAGATCCGCCACCAGCTCACCGGGCACGGCCTCGCCACCGACGAGGAGATCGACCGCCACCTGGCGAACGTCGCCACCGGGCGACTCGACCTCGCCACCGCCCCGATGATCTCCGCGTGGGCCCGCCGCCCGTGACCCCGCCGCCGCGGGCCGGCGGCTCCGGGTGGCCCGGGCGCGCGCCCGGCCGTCCGCACGCCCGGCCGTCCGCACCAGCTGGCACGGGCCCGTCGGCGCGACGCCGGGCGGCGCCGCTGGTGGCGCTCCACGTCCCGCCCGCCCGGGAGCTCCCGGGCGGGCGGGACGAGGCCTTCGCCGCACGCGCCTCGCGGCCTACAGCGCCTGCATCGGGCCGGGCTTGATCACCGCGAACGGGGCGCCCTGCGCGTCGGCGACCACCGACATCCGCCCGGCCACCATGTCGAACGGCGGGGCGAGGACGCTGCCGCCGCGCTTGACCAGGGCGTCCACGGTGGAGTCCACGTCGTCGACCGAGAAGTAGGTCAGCCAGTGCGCGGGGGTGCCGGGCGGGTCGTTGGCGAGCAGCGTGAGGCCGCCGACGGTGCGGCCGCCGACCCGCAGCTCCCAGTACTGCTCGGCGCCCTCCGCGGGCTCGATCTCGATGCCGAACGCCTCGCCGTAGAAGGCGGTGGCGCCGGGCGCGTCGTTGGTGTGCAGCTCGTTCCAGGTCAGGGCGCCGGCCTCGTTGACGACCCGGGCGCCGAAGAACTCGCCGGGCTGCCAGACGCCGAACACGGCGCCCTGCGGGTCGGCGGCGATCAGCATCCTGCCGAGCGTGCCGACGTCCATGACCGGGATCAGCAGGGTGCCGCCCGCGGCGACGATCGCGTCCTGGGTGGCCTGGGCGTCGGTGCTGGCCAGGTAGCTGGTCCACACGGTCGGCGGGGTCGGCATCCCCTCGGGGGCCATCGCCGGGCCGATGCCGGCGGCGGCCCTGCCGTTCAGCTCGCAGACCGCGTACCCGCCGAACTCGGCCGGGCCGACCTGCCCCTGCCAGCCGAACAGGTCGCGGTAGAGGTCCAGCGCCGCCTGCTGGTCCTTCGCCATCAGATCGACCCAGCACGGGGTACCGGTCGCGTACGCAGTGGTGACTTCGGGCATCTCTCGCTCTTCCTGGTGAGGCCCCCCGGCAGTCACCCTGGCGTCGCGGACCGGAGTCCGCCACCCGACACGCCGCCCTCGCCGCCTGCCGCCTGCCCGCCACCGTCCCCGTAGGCCGGCGGTGGCCCCGGCGGCCCGACGACCGAAAGCCCTTTCGAGGTGGGCGCCGTTCATGGCAGGCTTCGGCCCGCCCGCACCACCATCACCGCAGGGAGCCGTTCCACCGTGCGCCGAAGCATCCTCCTGGCCACCGCCGCAACCGCCGCCGCCCTGGCCGCGCTCACCGGCTGCGACGGCGGCGACCGGTCCGCGCCGTCCGTCGCGGCCGCCGTGCCGGGGGCCTTCGACCCGGCGCAGGCCGTGGCGAACGCGGGCAAGGAGCCGTACGCCGTCTCGGTCCGGGCGACGGGCGAGCCCGACGGCGGGGTGATCACGGCGCGGCAGAACCTCAACACGGTGAACACCGGCCGCCGGGAGCAGAAGCGCGCCGACGGCACGACCCTGGAGTTCGTCACCACCGCCGACGCCGAGTTCATCCGCGGTCACGACGCCAGTGGCAGCTGGCTGAAGACCCGGAGGTCCTCCGGCGTCTCGGAGTTCGACTTCGGCGGCTTCGCCCCGCTGCTGCTCGCCCAGGGGCCGGCCGCCCGCAAGGGCATGGAGACCCGGGACGGCGTCCCGGTCTACCACCTCGCCGGCCACCTGGGCCTGGAGCAGCTCGCCCAGGCGTCCGCCCCGACCCACGCCATGGCGAAGGTCCAGGGCCTCACGGGCATCGACCTCGACCAGTGGATCGACGCGCAGGGCCGCACCCGCTACGTCGAGGAGCGGATGGTGCTGGAGGGGAAGGCGGTCGTCGCCAGGATGACCTTCAGCGACTTCGGCCCGGCCGAGACCTTCGACGCCCCGACCGGGACCATCGTCTGACCGCACCCGGCAGGCCGGGCGGCGACCGTCCTCGGCCGCGTCAGACGCACTGACGCGGGCCCGAGCCGGCGCTCCCGGCGCTCCCGGCACCCTCCGTGCTCCCGGCGCCCTCCGCGCCCCCGGCGACGTCGGCCGTCCGGCCCAAGGGAGCGGCGTCCTCGGACAGCATCGTGATCCGGACCTGGCGCACGTACCGGTCGACCAGGTGGCGCAGCACGCTGACGGTGGCGGCGACGTCCGGCTCCGGGATGCCGTCCAGCGCGTTGGTCAGGCCGGTGATGTTGGCCTGTTTCAGACGGTTGAGCATCGCCCGGCCCTCGGCCGTGAGCGCCACCTGCCGGGCCCGGCGGTCCAGCGTGTCCGGGGTGCGCTCCACCAGCTGCTGGCCCTGCAGCCGGTCGATCTGCCGCGTGACGTGGGAGGGCTTGACCATCAGCCGGGCGGCCAGGTCGCCCACCCGGCTGGCCTCCTCGGCCTCGGCGAGCGCGCGTAGGAGGTAGACGTCCGAGCGGGCCGCCGTGATGCCGGCCCGGGCCGTCTGGCGTTCGTGTTCCTGCGAACGGGTCAGCAGGTAGGCCAGCGAGGCCAGCACCGCCTCCAGTTCCGAGGTGGCGGTCCGATTGTCTGTCGCGTCTGGCATGGGGGGAACTGTAGCGATCCCGCCCGGGTGGTGGCCCTGGTGTCGACCTCTGACCGGTTTTCGGACAGATTCGTCCGTCGCCCGATGGGCCCTTTCGTCACCACGGACCGCGAGTTAGCGTGACGGTAAGTTAGTTGCTTAGGGCACATAACTGTCCTGGGTGCTACCCCCACGGCACCGCGGGCCCATCCGCTCGGCGCCGTCGGCATATCCCGCTCCGAGAAGGGAGCCCATGATGGCCACTGCCGCTCAGACCCCCCGGTTCACCCACCCCGCCGCCCGCGGCGCCTGCCCGTTCGCCCCGCCGCCGGCCTACCAGCAGGCCCGGCAGGAGGAGCCGATCAGCCGCATCTCGCTCTGGGACGGCGCCCCCAGCTGGCTGGTCACCCGCCACGAGGACATCAAGGCCGTGCTCAGCGACGCCCGCTTCAGCTCGGACGCCACCCGCTCCGGCTTCCCGTTCGTCAGCGCCGGCGCCCGGCAGCTGGGCACCGGTCAGCTCACCTTCCTCCGGATGGACGACCCGGAGCACGCCCGCCTGCGCCGGATGCTCACCGGCGAATTCATGATCAAGAAGGTCGAGGCGCTGCGCCCCGAAGTCCAGCGCATCGCCGACGAGCTGCTGGACGCGATGACCGACGGCCGCTCCTCCGGCGACCTGGTCCGCGAGTTCGCGCTCCCGCTGCCGTCCCTGGTCATCTGCCTGCTGCTCGGCGTTCCCTACCAGGACCACGACTTCTTCCAGGAGTGCAGCCGGGTCCTGCTGAGCCGCGAGGCGACGGTCGAGGAGGTGCGGGGCGCGCAGGACCGCCTGGTCGACTACCTGATCAAGCTCACCGACGCCAAGCGCACCGAGCCCGACGACGGCATCCTCAGCCGCCTGGTGGCCCGCGGCGAGCTGAGCACCGAGGAGATCGGTGCGATGGGCCGGCTGCTGCTGGTCGCCGGGCACGAGACCACGGCGAACATGACCGCGCTCTCCGTCCTGGCCCTGCTGCAGAACCCCGACCAGCTCGCCCACCTGCGCGCGCACCCGGAGTCGGTCGCCGGCGCGGTCGAGGAACTGCTGCGCTACCTGACCATCGTGCACTCCGGTCTGACCCGGGTCGCCGCCGAGGACGTCACCGTGGGCGGGGTCCGGATCCGGGCGGGCGAGGGCGTGATCTGCATGGTCAGCGCCGCGAACCGGGACGAGCAGCAGTTCCCGGGCGGAGACGGGCTCGACCTCTCCCGCGACGCGCGCCGGCACCTGGCGTTCGGCTTCGGCGTCCACCAGTGCCTGGGGCAGCCGCTGGCCCGGCTGGAACTGCAGATCGCGCTGAACACCATCCTGCGGCGGCTGCCCGAACTGCGCCTGGCCGTACCGTTCGAGGAGGTCCGCTTCCGCGGCGAGATGCTCATCTACGGCGTCCACGAGCTGCCGCTCGCCTGGTGACGCGGCGTCACCGGAACCGGCCCGGCTGACCGGCCGTCACCTCCACCGCCGGCCCCGCCGCGCTTCCCACCCCACCCGACCCCACCACCCGCCGCCCCCGGCGGAGTCCGAACCAGCCATGTCCCGAAGGGAAACCCATGCTCGTCCACATCGACCAGGAGAAGTGCTGCGGCGCCGGGCACTGCGTGCTCGCCGCCCCCGAGGTCTTCGACCAGCGGGACGAGGACGGCATCGTCGTCCTGCTCGATGCCGAGCCGCCCGCCGAACTCCACCAGGGCGTCCAGGACGCCGCCGCGGTCTGCCCGGCCGCGGCGATCCGCCTGGAGCGGGTGTGACCGCTCTGCGGGAGGTGGCCGTCGTCGGGGCCGGCGCGGCGGGCCTGCACGCCGTCGAGGCGCTGCGCCGGGCCGGCTACGACGGCCGCCTCACCCTGATCGGTGCCGAGACCGAGCCGCCCTACGACCGGCCGCCGCTGTCCAAGCACCTGCTCGGCGGGCAGTGGCAGCCGGACCGCCTGGCGCTGCGCGCCCCGCAGGCCCTGCGCGAGCTCGACCTCGATCTGCGCCTGGGGGTACGGGCCGAGCGCCTGGACCGCCAGGGCCGGGCCGTGCAGCTGGCCGACGGCCACCGGGTGCGCTGCGAGGCCGTCATCCTGGCCACCGGCGTGCGCCCGCGCCGGCTGCCCGGCGCCGAGGCGCCGCTGGCCGGGGCCCACGTCCTGCGCACCCTCGCGGACGCCCTCGCCCTGCGCGATGAACTGCGCCCGAGCGTAAGGCTGTTGGTGGTCGGCGGCGGGCTGCTCGGGGCCGAGGCCGCGGCCACCGCCGTCGGACTCGGCGCCGAGGTGACCTGGCTGGTCTCCACCGCCGCACCGCTGGCCGCCGTGCTGGGCACCGAGACGGCCGCGCTGCTGGCCGGCCTGCACCGCGAGCACGGGGTGCGGATCCGCCAGGGCGTGGCCCGGGCGGTCACCGAACGGCACGGCCGCGCCACCGGCGTCCGGCTGGCCGACGGCTCCCACGTCGCCGCCGACGCCGTCCTGATGGCCATCGGATCCGAACCGGCCACCGAGTGGCTGGCCGACAGCGGCGTCCCGCTGGACGACGGCGTGGCCTGCGACGCCTACTGCGCCGCCGGCCCCGGCGTCTGGGCGGCCGGCGACGCCGCCTCCTGGCCCGACCCGCGCACCGGCCGCCGCCGGCGCCTCGAACAGCGCACCAACGCCACCGAACAGGCACTGCACGCCGCCCGCAACCTCCTGGCCGGCCCGGACAGCGCCCGCCAGCCCTACGACCCGGTCCCGTACCTGTGGACCGACCAGTACGGGCTGCGGGTCCAGGCCTACGGCAGCCCGGGCGACGCCGACCGGTTCGAGGTGGTCGACGGCAGCCTCACCGAGCGGCGCTTCGCCGCCGCCTGCGCACGCGACGGGCTGCTCCGCGGAGCGGTCGGCATCGCCTGCGCCCGGGCGCTGCGCGGCCAGCTGCGCGCGCAGCTGGCCGCGCACGGCCCGTGGCCGCCCGGGGCGCAGTGAGCCCAGCCGGGGCGGCGCGGCAGTACCCCCCCGCGTCGACGGGCGCTCAGGGCGCGCAGCAGCCGTCCCGCCGCAGGGCCTGGCCGATCGCGTACCAGTCCTCGTCCCGGCCCGCCGCCCCCTGCGCCGCCGCCCCCTCCAGCGGCCGGGCCTGATCGCCCACCAGGTCCTGGCGGCGGTGGACGAAGCCGTCGCGCATCACCCACGACGTGCGGGCCAGGTCCGCGAAGTCGCGGAACGGATCGCCCTCGACCACCGTCAGATCCGCCAGCTTGCCCGCCTCCACCGTGCCGAGGTCGTCCTCGACCCCGAACAGCCGGGCCGGCACCACCGTCGCGCTGCGCAGCGCCTGGGCCGCGGACAGCCCGGCGTAGCGGTGCAGCGCGCGCAGCCCGAGGTGCACCTGGAGGCCGATCGGCGTGAGCGGGGCGTCCGTGCCCATGGCCAGGGCCCCGCCGTCGTCCAGGATCCTGCGGTAGACCGCCATCTCCAGCTGCACGGCGCGCCGCTGCTGCGCCGTGGCCGCCGTCCGGGCCTGGCGCTGCACGCCGACGGCGTCCCACGGGGGCATCAGCGCGGTGACCCGGGCGTCCTCGGCCAGTGACGGGTCGTCACCGAGCAGGTAGAACGCGGAGAAGGGGGTGATGACGACGGCGAAGTCGCCGCCGCGGTAGATCTCGTGGACGTCCTGGTAGGTGTGTCCGGTGGGGGAGAGCACCCGGCCGTACTCCTGCCGCTGGGTGGCCGACAGGTGGGTCGTCAGGTCCTGCCCCAGCTGGACCCCGGGCGTCAGCAGGTGGCTGCCGGCCGGGACGCCGAGGCGCTCGTGCGCCGTCCGGGCCGCCTGCGCCATGATCCAGCCGGGCGCGCGCACGTACGTCTTGACGAAGTCGTAGTCGAGCGCCACGGCACGCTCCAGGCTGCGCCGCACGCCCTCGGGGGTGCGGTGGGCGCGGCCCATGCTGTACGCGACGCGGGCGCCGTCGAGCAGCTCGCCGGTGGTGAGGAACCGGGGCCCGTCCATCACCCCGGCGTCGACGGACTCGCGGATGCGCGCCTGCTCGTAGGCGAAGCCTCCCAGCGACGCGGTGCCGGTGATCCCGTAGGCCAGGTTCAGGCGGGTCTGGCGCCCGCCGTAGGTGTTCTGGTACGGGTGCGTGTGGGCGTCCCACAGGCCCGGCAGGACGGTGCAGCCGGTGGCGTCGATCAGCCGCTCTCCCGCGCGGCGCGCGCCCGGGCGGTGCGGCTCGACGGCGGTGATGCGGTTGCCGGAGACGACGATGTCGACGTCCTCGCGGACGTTGTCGCCGGTGCCGTCCCAGAGCCGGGCGGCGTGGATGCGGGTGACGTCGGAGCGGGGCGGCAGGCTGCGGGACGTGCGCAGGGGGAGGGCGACGGTGCGCAGGCCGGTGCCGTCCGGGCCGATCAGCCGCAGCCGTCCGTTGGAGAGGTAGAGCAGCCGGGTGGAGTCGCCCGACCAGGAGGGGTGGTCGGCCGCCTCGTCGGTGAGCCGACGCGGCCGGCCCGTGGGCGAGCCGTCCGGCCCGACCGGCAGGACCCAGAGGGCGGATTCCACGACGAGCGCCAGCCGCGCGCCGTCGGGCGACCAGACCGGTCCGCTGTCGCAGCGGTCGGAGACCGAGGTGTGCGGCAGCGGCAGGAAGGCCGTGGAGCCCTTGTCGCGGGTGTCGATCACGCGGATGACGTTGTAGCCCTCGCGGAAGCGCTGGTTGAGGCGGTTGCGGTCGCACAGCGCGAGGTAGCGGCCGTCGGGGGACCAACTGGGCCGTCCCGGAAGGCCGTTGCCGCCCAGTGGCGCGGCGAGCAGGGTCTCCGTCCCGGTGGCGAGGTCGACGAGGAGGAGGTTGCCGGTGACGTCCTGGCAGGCCAGCCGGGTGCCGTCGGGGGAGAGCGCCGGGTTGAAGCGGCCTCCCGTGGCGAGCACCGTGTCGGCGCCGCCCTCCAGCGTCAGCCGGTGGACCGCGGCCAGGCCGTCGCCGCCGCTGCCACCGCCGTCGGACACGTACAGGACGCTGCGGCCGTCCCTGCTCCACGAGGGCATCTGCACGTAGTGGGAGGGGTCCGCCTGGAGGAGCTTGCGGGGCTGACCGCCGATCGGCAGCAGCCACAGGGCGTTGAGCGCGCAGAAGACGACGGAGCGCCCGTCGGGGGAGAGCGCGGGCAGGTGGACGCCGAGCACGGCCCGGTCGTCGGTGGAGTCGAAGTCGCGCACCTTGCGCCGGTACTCGGGGCGGCTCGGCACGTCCGTCCGGGCGGTGAACGGGATCTGCCCGGCCGTGTCCAGCGCGGGGGAGCGGTCGGTGATCCGGCCGTCGGCGAAGTAGACGAGCCCGCCGTCGGGAGTCCAGCAGGGCGGCAGCGGGGAGACGTCCTCGCCGCCGGAGACCACCTCGCCGTCGACGGCCAGCGAGGCGCTGGCCGCGGTGTAGGAGGTGGCGGCGGAGGCGTCGCCGACCCACACGTACGCCAGCCGGCCGTCCCGGGACACCACGGGGCAGACCACGCTGCCGCTGTCCACCGTGCGCTGGACGCTCACCGGCCCGCCCGAGGCCGACACGGAGGCGATGGTCCGAGCGCCGGCGCCGTCCGCGCGGACGAAGAGGATCCGGTCGCCGTCCGGGTGCCAGGAGGGGTCGTAGTCCTCGACCCCGGCCCGGTCGGTCAGACGCGCCAGCCTGCCGGTGGCGACCTCCACGGTCCACACGTCGTACGAGCCGCCGGACACCGCGTCACCCGCGCGCTCGGAGGCGAAGGCGAGGTGCGATCCGTCCGGGGACCAGGCCGCGCCCCGGTCGTCCCACGGCCCCGAGGTCAGCTGCCGCAGGTTCGTCCCGTCCGGGGACATCGTCCACAGGTGGAAGCCCCCGTCCTGGTACGCGCAGAAGGCGAGGGCCGAACCGTCCGGCGACCACGCCGGGCGCGTCGGCTCCAGCCCGGGGACGGTCAGCGCGGTCGCCGCGCCGCCGCCCCGCGCCAGCGCCCACAGGACGCCCTGGACCTCGATGACCAGCCGCCCGCCGTCGGGAGAGAGGGCGACGGCGGCGTTGGTGCCCTCCGTGAACGCCACCGTCCTCGACCGGCGCCCGGCCGCGGCGCCCGCCCCCTCGGCGCCCGCGCCCGCCGGGAAGGGACCGAGCGCGGCACCGGCACCCGCGAGTGCCGCCGCCCCGATGAACCCCCGCCGACTGACCCCCCGCGCGTGCCCACTCCTGGAGAACGACACACCCTCTCCCTTCCACCACGACCAGAGCGCGTTGCGCCGATGCGATCGCCACCGCCCGCCACACGGCCGGGCGGCAGCCCCGAAACCGCCCGCCGCCGCGCACCCGCGCGCCCCCGCGGTCAGGCGGGTCCAACCGTCCTCATTATTGTTCGGGGCTCGAACAGAACAACACCCCCTCCAGCACGCCGAGGCATCAACGCCCCACCCACCACCGAGAATTCACCCCTCCTGCCGCAGGCTGCCCGCAGTCGCGGCCGGGCCGATGTCCGGAAAACCCACCGGGCCGTCCGTATCGCCCCTCGGACCGGCCCGGTCCCCGCGTCTACGGTCGAGGCCATGAACGAGCCCCTCGGCCCCGACGACCTCGCCGCCTACCACGAGAACGGCTTCCTCCTGGTCAGGAACCTGATCAGCGGACAGGAGGCGGCGACACTGCGGGAGGAGTGCCACGCCCTCGCCGCCCGCCTCGACTCCGACGCCGACCCGACCTGGGCCAGCGCGCGCACCGTCACGGGAGCGTCCGCCGCACGCACCACCCTCAAGCACGCCCACGACACCCAGTTCCACTCGGCGGCATTCGCCCGGCTGCTGGTCGACCCCAGGTTCACCGACGTCGCGGCCGCGCTCCTCGGCGGGCCCAACGTCCAGCTGCACCACACGAAGATGTTCATCAAGCCGCCGGAGACCGGCTCGCCCTTCCCCCTGCACCAGGACCACCCGTTCTTCCCGCACGCCCGGCACACCGTCGCCGCCGCGGTCTTCCACTTCGACGACGCCCCGCAGGAGAAGGGCTGCATCCGGGCCGTCCCCGGCAGCCACCGCAAGGGCCCGCTGCCCCACGTCGAGGACGGCAGCTGGCACCTGCCGCCCGACACCTGGCGCCTCCAGGACGCCCGGCCGTGCCCGGCCCGGGCCGGCGACGTCCTGTTCTTCAACTACCTCACCGTGCACGGCTCGGGGCTGAACACCTCCGACCAGGCCCGCACCACCTGGCTGGTACAGTTCCGCGACCCCGAGGACCGGCCCACCACGGACGAGCACACCTGGTCCCTCGGCCAGGGCATGATGCTGCGCGGGATCGACCCCACCGCGCGCCGGACGGACGGGGCAGGCGAACCGAGGTGACCGAACTGGCCCGGACGGGCGCCGCCCTGCCCCTGCTCAACTCCGTACGGCTGGGCACCACCCTCGCCGGCCGACGGGTCGAGTTCGTCGACTGGGGGTTCTACCCGCCCGAGCCATGGCGCAACTACTGGCACAGCCACTCCTACTTCGAGCTCTGCTACGCCTACGCCGGACGCGGGACGTTCCGGATCGGCGGGCGGGAACACCCGGTCGAGGCCGGCCGGCTGTTCCTGGCCCGCCCCGGCGACGTCCACGAGATCACCACCGACCCCCGGGACCCGCTCGGCATCGTCTTCTGGTCCTGGACGATGGTCCCCGAACGCGCTCCACGCGGCGCCGCACCCGGCTCCCCGGACACCGCCGCCCTCCTCGACACCCTCGCGGCCGGCCCGCGCCACGTCGTCCCGGCCGCCGAGACCCCGCTGCCCCGGCTGCTGGTGACACTCGCCGAAGAGGCCGCGGCCCCGGGCCCCGCCAGCCCCGACCTGCTGGCCGCCCTCGCCCCCGCACTGGTACTCAGCTGCGCCCGCGCCGTCGCCGGCCGGCCCGCCGCCCCGCGCCCGACGCCCGCGCCGGGCGGACGCGCGGCGGCGACCGTCGCCCGGATGACCCGTTACCTCGACGACAACTTCGACCGCCCGGTCCGGGTACGGGACGTCGCCACCCAGGTCCACCTGAGCGAACGCCACGCGGCACGGCTCTTCCAGCAGGAGACGGGGTGCACGATCATCGCCTACCTGACCCGCCACCGGCTGGGCATCGCCGCGCAGCGCCTGGCCGATCCCGCGCTGCGCGCGCTGTCCGTCGCGGCCGTCGCCCGCTCCTGCGGCTACGCGGACACCCGGCACTTCAGCACCGCGTTCCGGCGGCACTGGGGCGCACTCCCGACCCAGGTACGGGCCCGGGGCGGCACCACGCACGGCCTGCCCGCCGACCGCGGCGCCGCCGTGCCCGGGGGCTTCCTCGGCCGGCCGGCCGAATCAGCCGAATGACCCGAAGCATCTCCTTGACCGACCGACTGTTCGCCGAATCCCCACGTCCAGAAAAACGATCGTCAACGAACACCAGCACCTTCGACGAAGCCCCCGACCGCCGACTGCCCCGGGCTCCCGAGGGGCAGTGATGGTGATGTGCGCCCGTCGGCGCCCGGGATTTCCGGGCGGTGGTGACGGGGCCAGGGGAAGGGGCCGGCGATGGCTGAACGGCGTGTGGGTGTCCTGTTGTCCTCGGCGGCTTTCGCCGTCCGTCTCGCCTGGCTGGCCGACCGGCGGGCGCTGATCCACGTGGTCCTGGTGCAGGTCCTCCTGGCGGCCGGGGTGGCCGGGGGACTGGTCGTGGCGCAGCGCGTGTTCGGCTCGGTGCTGGCACAGGGGCCGGCGGCGGCCGGGCGCTCGCCCGTGCTGGTGCCGGCCGTGATCGTGCTGCTGGTGACGGGCGCCGCGGCCGGCGCCCTGCGGCTGTCCGGGGCGGCGCGGATGGCGGTGCTGACGGCCAAGGTGGACCGCCTGGTGGCGGGGATGGTGCTGGAGGCCGCGGTGGCGGCCGAACTGCCGCGCTTCGAGGAGCCCGACTTCCACGACGGGCTGCAGCGGGCGGTCTTCGCCTCGCGCCGCCAGCCCGCCATGGCCGTCGTCCTCCTCGTCACGGCCTTCCAGGCGGCCCTGACCGTGGTGGCCGTGGGAGGGGCCTTCGTGGTCATGGCGTGGTGGCTGCTCCCGCTCGTGCTGCTCAGCGGTCCTCGCCGGCTACGCGGCCCACGCGTCCGCGGAGGCGGGGGCGATCCCGCTGCTGTGCGGAGCCGCCGTGCGGGACGGGGATCGGCACGACGGGGAGCAGGCGGTGCTCTTCCCCCGCGCCTGGATGTCCGACCTCGTCAAACGCGCCCGGCAGCTGGAACGGGCCGGCTGGCGGCTGCGGCCCGAGCCCTACACCGTGCTGCGCCCCGCCCCCGGCACCGGCGCCCTCCACCTGGCCGACCCGGACCGGTCCGGCCGGCCCGGCCCGGCGGTCACCGCGGTCCTGACCCAGGCACCCCAGGCCGGCGCCCCGCCGACCCGGGCCTGGCTGCTGGCGTCCATCGTCAACTGGATCGCCCGCCCCGCCACCGCCGACGCCGTCCACGCGCTGGCGGCAGCCCTGCGGCCCCTGCCCGTCCACACCGGCACCTGGCAGGACGCCCTCGCACACCTGACGGACCTGCACGCCCCTGCGGGCGGCCTCGGCTAGCCGCGACGGACGGTGGCCCCGGCGGCTCCTCGGATGCCAGGATCGGCGGGTCCGTGCGGGCCCCGCGAGACCACACCACCGCGGCCCCGCGCGGCCCGCAGGCTCACCGGGTCGGGCGGGGCAGGCCGGTGCGCTTGGCGGTGACCAGGATCGGGGTGGTCTCGACGGTGGAGATCCGCTCCAGGGCGCCGACGGTCTCGGTCAGGAAGGCGTACAGGGCGCTGAGATCGGCCACGGCCACCGCCAGCAGGAGATTGGCGGGGCCCGTGGTGGCGGCGGCGAAGCGGACCCGGGGGTGGCGGCCGAGCGCTTCGCCGGTGGCGTCCAGCGCGCCGGGGCTGACGGTCAGCCAGAGCAGCGCCTCGGCGTGGCAGCCGAGCAGCGCCAGGTCCAGCTCGGTGGCCAGCCGGACCACCCGGCCGCGGATCAGCGCGTCCATCCGGCGCCGGGCGGTGAGCGGGCTGAGGCCGGTCCGGGCGGCGAGTTCGGTGTAGCCGGCCCGGCCGTTCGCGCTCAGCGCCTCGACCAAGGGGTCGTCGAGCAGCGGTTCCGCCGGCTCGGGTGCGCCGCTCGACGGCGGGTCGGCCGAGAGTGGGTCGGCCGAGAGTGGGTCGGCCGAGAGCGGATCGGCCGCGTGGAGCAGCGAGGTCTCCCGCTCGGAGAGCAGGCCGGCACTCCAGGAGAACGAGGTCGGGAAGACCCGCAGCAGCGTGTGCGAGGTCCAGGAGGCGACGGCGGCGGTCGCGGGCAGGTCGCGCAGCAGCAGGGTGTCGCGGGCCTCGGGGCCGTCCAGGAAGAGGATCGTACTGATCTCGTCGCCGCCGCCCAGCACGTCCACCCAGACCGTGTCGGGCCGGCGGGCCAAGGTGGCGGCCACCACCCGGACCCGGTTCGGACGGCAGCGCACCCGCAGCGCCAGCGGGATCAGGGCGGGGAACCGGACGGGGTTGCGTACCGCGGTGGCCCGCAGCGTGCCGTCGGCGTACAGCGGGCCGGCCCGGCGGACGACCGTGCGCTCGGACAGGTCCAGGCAGTGCGCGAGCGTACGCCAGGAAGCACGGGGCGCGATCAGCAGCGCGGCGGCGATCCTGCGGTCGGTCCCGTCGAGTGAATGGCGCACCTTCGGCACTCTAGGGCACTGCCGCGTCCGCTTTTCATCACCGAACGAGCCAATACTGGCCGATCCCTTCGGCAGGCCGTACACCTGAACTGTCCAGCACGGCACGACGAGAGGGGACGGGACGGCGATGACGAACGGATCGAACGGATCGAACGGGACGGGCGGGACGAACGGGAGGGACGGCCGCGGAACGGGCCCGGTGCTCACCACCGGGCAGGGCCGGCTGCGCGGCACGCTGGAGGGCGCGGTGGCGGCCTTCCAGGGCATCCCGTACGCGGCCTCCCCGGTGGGCGCGCTGCGCTTCGCCGCACCGCACCCGCAGCCCGCCTGGAGCGGGGTCCGGGACGCGCTGCGCCCGGGCCCGGCGGTGCCGCAGGATCCGTCCCGGCTGGAGGCCGTGATGGGGGAGCGCGAGCCGGACTGGGACGAGGACGGTTGCCTCACCCTCAACGTCTGGACGCCCCGCCAGGCCCTGCCCGCCCCCGCCGGTGCCCCCGCGACCGACACCCCCGCGCTGCGCCCGGTGCTGCTCTGGTTCCACGGCGGCGGCTTCAGCAGCGGCTGCGGCGGCTGGGACCGGTACCACGGCGCCCGCCTCGCCGAACTCGGCGGCATCGTCGTGGTCACCGCCAACTACCGCCTGGGGCCGCTGGGTTACCTGTACCTGCCGGAGTTCGGCGCGGACAACCCCGGCTGCCGCGACCAGGGCGCCGCGCTGCGCTGGGTCCGGGAGAACATCGCCGCGTTCGGCGGCGACCCCGAGTCGATCACGGTCGGCGGCCAGTCGGCCGGCGCCTATTCGGCCCTCGCGCTGGCGCTCGACCCCGCCACCGGCGGCTCCATCCGCCGGGTGATCGCCCAGAGCGGCCCGTGGGGCCTGCGCCCGCAGGACCCGGCGGACGCCGCCGCCACCGCCACCGCCTACCTGCGCCTGCTCGGCCTGGCCGGGGACCGGAGCGGCTACGAGGAACTGCGCGCCCTGCCCGTCCAGCGCCTGCTGGAGGCCTACCGCCAGCTGGCGGCCGACCGTGGCACGCCCGGCGACCCGACCCCGCTCATGTACCCCGTCCTCGGCGGTGCGGGACTCCCGCAGCCCCTGCTCGCGGCGGCCGGCGCCGGCGGCCTGGGCGGCAAGGAGCTGCTGCTCGGCACGGTCACGGACGAGATGACGGCCTTCGGCCACCGCGGACCCGAGGGCGAGGCCGCCGCGGACCGGTTCTTCGGCGTCGGCGGTACGGAGCTGGCCGAGTACCGCGCCGCCCAGGGCACCCCGGCGTACGTCTACCGCTTCGCCCGCCGGCCGCCCACCGACGACCTCGGCCTCGGCGCCACCCACTGTGCCGAACTGCCCTTCCTCTTCGGGACCTTCGACGCCTACTCGGACGCCCCGATGCTGGGCGCCGTCAGCGCCTCGGACCGCGCCCTGGCCGCCGACTTCGCCGGCGCGCTCGCCGCGTTCACGGCCACCGGCGCCCCGGGCGGCGACTGGGCGCCGTACCACAGCGGCGCCGACGTCGAACGGTTCGGCTGACGGCGCCGCCCACCCGGCCCATGCCCGGCCCGGCGCCCACGTCCGGCGCACGTTCAGGAACCCGGCCGGGTGACGCCGCGCCGCGCCCGCCGGTGGACGCGCCGTCCGCCGCACCGGATCCCCGCCCCTGCCGGACCGGCTCCCGTGCACCGGTGTGCCGCCCGGCCGTCCATCCCTCCGGAGTACCACCGCTCGCGCGGCCCGTCGCCAGGCCGTAGGACGGACACGGCGGGCGGGCCGCGCGGAGGAGCGTACCGGGATGCAGATCGTTGTCGACCTCAATCGCTGCCAGGCGTACGCCCAGTGCGTGTTCCTCGCCCCTGACGTGTTCGAACTGCACGGCGAGGAGTCCCTGATGTTCACACCGGCCGTCCCCGACGGGCAGCAGGAGCGCGTCCTCCGGGCGGCGGCGGCCTGCCCGGTGCAGGCCATCCTCGTCGGCGAGCCGGCCGGTCCCGCGGCCCGATGAACGGCGTCGAGCGGATCGTCGTCGTCGGCGCCTCGCTGGCCGGCCTGCGGGCCGCCGAGACGCTGCGCGCGCAGGGCTACGCCGGCTCGCTGACCGTGGTGGGGGAGGAGCCCCACCCCCCGTACGACAGACCGCCGCTGTCCAAGCAGGTGCTGCTCGGACGGGTCCACGCCCTGGACGTCGGGCTGCCGCGCCGCCGGGCCGTCGAAGCGCGCTGGAAGCTCGGGGTGCGCGCCGACCGGGTCGACCCGGAGGAGCGGCGGGTGATCCTCGCCGACGGCGAACACCTCCCCTACGACCGGCTGCTGATCGCCACCGGAACCCGCGCCCGCCCCTGGCCGAAACCCGCCCAGGCCGCGCTGGACGGCGTCCTCACCCTGCGCACGGCCGACGACGCGGCCCGCCTCACCGAACGCCTCGACGCCGGGCCCCGCCGGGTGCTGGTGATCGGTGCCGGGTTCACCGGCTCCGAGATCGCCTCCGCCTGCCGCGAGCGCGGCCTGGAGGTGACGGTCGCCGAACGCGGCCCCGTCCCGCTCGTCGGCGCGCTGGGCGGGGCGCTCGGCGCCTTCGCCGCGGCGGCGCAGCGCGCCCACGGTGTCGATCTGCGCTGCGGCGTGACGGTCACCGCGCTCAGGAGCGAGAACGGCCGGTTCACCGGCGCCGACTTCTCCGACGGCGGCCGGATCGACGCCGATGTCGCGGTCGTCGCCCTGGGCGCCGTGCGCAACACCGAATGGCTCGAAGGATCGGGCCTGGCCGCCGGCCCCAGGGGCGTCGCCTGCGACGCGGGGTGCCGCGCCTTCACCATGTACGGGATCGTCACCGACGACGTCTTCGTCGCCGGGGACGTCGCCCGCTTCCCGCACCCGCTCTTCGAGTACCAGATGCTCTCCCTCGAACACTGGGGCAACGCGGTCGCCCAGGCCGAGGTCGCCGCCCACAACATGGTCAGCCCGGCACCGCGCCGGCGGCCGCACCTGACCGTCCCCGCCTTCTGGTCGAGCCAGTTCGGCCTCAACATCAAGTCCGTGGGCGTACCGACCTTCTCCGACCAGGTGGTGCTCGCCCAGGGCTCGTTGCAGGAGGGCCGCTTCGTCGCCGTCTACGGCTACCGGGGGCGCATCACCGCGGCCGTCAGCGTCAACCGCGCCAAGTGGCTGGAGCACTACCAGTACCTCATCGAGACGTCCGCACCGTTTCCCCCCGCGCCCGGCGCCGCCGACCGGCCCGCCGTTCCGGTGACCGTCCCCTCCGACGTGCCCGACCCGCACCTGCTGTCGCACGGACCGACCGTGGCCCTCACCGGGCACCTGCCGGACCGGCACCTGACCCTGGTCCGGCCCGGACGCCCCGGACCGCCGCCCCCCGCCGACGAGGAAACCCCCGGATGACCCCCGACACCCTCCTGCGCCGCATCAACGACTACACGAACCGTGCCGACCCCTACCCGCTCTACGCCGAACTGCGCGAGAACGGCGTGGTGCGCCAGGACGACGGCGCCTACCTCGTGGGCACCTACTACGAGATCGCCGCCCTGCTCCACGACCCCCGGGTCAGCTCGGACCAGCGCAGCCGGAAGGATCCGGACCCCACCTTCACCCAGGACGGCCTGACGCCCGCCTTCATCAGACTCGACGACCCCGAGCACGACCGGCTGCGCCGCCTCGCGATGCGCCCCTTCGGCCCGCCGCACTCCCCGGGGCGGATCGACGCCCTCCACGGCGACATCACCCGCATCGCCGAGGAACTGATCGACGCCTTCCCGGACAAGGGCCGGATCGACCTCGTCGACGACTTCGCCTACCCGCTCCCCATCACCGTGATCAGCCGGCTCATGGGCGTGCCCCACGAGGACGTGCCCCGCGTCCGCGCCTGGACCAACGCCGTCATCGCCGGCTTCGACCCGACGCCCGGTCAGGACCCGGAGCGGCGCCGGCAGGAGGCCCGGCAGGCCCGCATCGCGATGGGCCGGTACCTGGGGGGCCTGGCCGAGGAACGCCGCAGCCACCCCACCGCCGACCTGCTCTCCGCCCTGGCCAACGACGACGGCCCCGAAGGCCGCCTCACCCCGGAGGAGTTGATGTCCACGGCGGTCCTGCTGCTGATCGCCGGACACGAGACCACCGTCAACCTGATCACCAACGGCATGCTCACCCTCCTGCGCCACCCCGAGGCCCTGGAGCGGCTGCGGGCCGATCCCGGGCTCATGCCGGGGGCGGTGGAGGAACTGCTGCGCTTCGAGCCGCCCGTCCAGTACCTGCCGCAGCGTTCACCGCTCACCGACATCGAGGTCGCGGGGGTCACCGTCCCCCGGGGCGCCCCGCTGATCCTGGTGCTCGCCTCCGGCAACCGGGACCCCCGGCGCTTCGAGGACCCGGACCGCTTCGACCCGTTGCGCAAGGACAACCAGCACCTCGGCTTCGGCAGCGGCATCCACATCTGCTACGGCGCCCCGCTCGCCCGGATCGAGGCCCAGATCGCGCTCAACGCGCTCCTGCGCCGGCTGGACGACGCCCGCCTGGCCGAGGACCCGCCGCCCTACCGGCGCAGCCCCATCCTGCGCGGCCCCCGCCACCTCCCGGTCGAGCGCGACGCGACCGGCACCACCGGCTGACGGGGCACCGCCCGCCGCCCGCCGGCGGCGCAGCCCGGTGATCGGCGCGCAGCCGCCACAGGAGGCGGACGCTTCGCCAAGTCGAGGGACGGGGGCGGATGTCACGGCGGCGAAGCACTGGCGCAGACTGGTGGCGGCTCACCCCGACCGACCGGAGGACGGAACCCATGGCCGACCGGCCCCTGACCCTGATGGCAGTGCACGCCCACCCCGACGACGAGGCCACCAGCACCGGCGGCGTCCTCGCCCGCTACGCCGCCGAGGGCGTGCGCACCGTCCTCGTCACCTGTACCGACGGCGCCTGCGGCGACGGCCCCGGCGGCGTCAAGCCGGGTGAGGACGGGCACGACCCGGCCGCCGTCGCCGCCCTGCGCCGCAAGGAGCTGGAGGTCAGCTGCCGCATCCTGGGGGTCGACCACCTCGAACTGCTCGGCTACGCCGACTCCGGGATGATGGGCTGGCCGGCCAACCATGCGCCCGGCTCGTTCTGGAGCACCCCCGTCGCCGACGGCGCCGCCCGCCTGGCCGACCTGATGCTCCGCTACCGCCCCGACGTCGTCGTCACCTACGACGAGAACGGCTTCTACGGCCACCCCGACCACATCCAGGCCAACCGGATCACCGCGGCCGCCCTGGCGCTGACCCCCGACCTGGCGCCCAAGGTGTACTGGACCACCGCGCCGCGTTCGATGATGCGGCGGTTCGGCGAGGTCATGCGCGAGTTCGGCGCGGATTGGGAGGCCCCGGAGCCGGACGGGCAGGACCCCGAGCTGCCCCCGTTCGGGCTGCCCGACGAGGAGATCACCACCTGGGTGGACACCACCGTCTTCGGCGGCCGGAAGTACGACGCGCTGCTCGCGCACTCCAGCCAGAGCGAGAACATCTTCTTCCTGCGGATGGGCAAGGAGCGGTTCACCGAGCTGATGGGCGTGGAGACCTTCGTCCGGGTCCGCGACACCACCGGCGCCGCGCTGCCCGAGCGGGACCTGTTCGCCGGACTGCGCTGACCACCCGCCGCCGGGGCGCCTCAACCGGGGCGCCTCAACCGGGGCGCCCCGGCCGGCGAGGCCGGACCGGTGCGGTCCTGAATAATCGAACCCATCCCTGAAGGAATCACTCACACGTACTGAAACACCCCGCGTCGGGTACGGCGGACCAGCCCGCCCCACGGGCAACAGCAGGATTCGCCGGACCCGGTCCGGTCGGCGGCCTACCCTACGAACGGACAGGCCGCGCGCCCGCTACGGCCGTTCGCGAAGGAGTCCCGTGTCATCACCCTGTGACCCCCGGTACGCTTCCGTCGGCGATGTGAGCACAGCGCTCATGGTGATCGACTCCCGGCTCAAAGCCGTCTACGACGGCAGGACCGGGAAGGACCCCAAGCAGCAGCAGATGCTCGACCAGTTCGCCGCATCCCTGGGCCCCACGGAGTTCAACGCGCTGTTGGACGGCACCTGCACGCTCATCTACATGTTCATGAACTGGCTGCGGACGGCCTGCGAGGACCACGACAAGGACGTCATCGAGTACACGGTGCCCGCCCTCGTGGCCACGATGCGCATGATGCCCAGGACCTTCCGTCCCGAAGTCATCCCCACCATGGCCGGCCTGCTCATCGCCGCGGGCAGCGGCCTGAGCCCCAACCTGTGGCGCGCGCAGTACGGCCCCTGGACCGATGCCGAGATGAACCCCCTGGAAGCCACGGCCACCCTGCTCGCGGAGCACGTCAACCGGATGTCCGGCGACGACCACGACTTCGCCACCCGCCTGATCACCGACGCCCTGTCCAGGGCGGACGAAGGCTGAGGCGCAGCGTCCCGCACGTGCGCGGGACGACGACCGATCCGCCTGCCGCTTGCCGCCCGGGCGGTCGGGTCGGCGGAACCCGTCACCGCCCGACCGGTCGCCGCCACCGGACGGATGCGGAGGCGGCGACCGCCCGGAGCCTCAGACCGACCGCCAGCCGAGCCAGCGGGGAGGCTCCCCCGACACACCGGTGGCCCAGCGGGTCCGGCGTTCCAGGGAGAGCCCGGTCATCGGGTGGCCGGCACCGAGCACGCGGGCGCAGTCGTCCGCCAGCACCGCGTACAGGCGGGCCGCCTCGGCGAAGTCGCCGGCCGCCCCGCTCCAGTGGGCCTGGTTGTGCCGCGCGTCCAGCACGATCTGCTCATCGGGCCCGTAGGCCCGCGCGAACTCCTCCGCCAGGACACGGTAGCGGCTCGCGGCGTCGGCGGCGGCGCCGGAGCGGCCGATCCAGTGGGCGTGCTGATGGCGGGCCAGGTAGGTCTGCTGGTGGTAGGGGCCCACCTGATTCGCGAAGCCCTCGACCACCGCGCGCTCCAGCTCCGCCGCCCGCAGGGCGTCACCGGACTCCCCGACCCAGTGGGCCTGCTGATGGCGGATGACCAGGACATCCGTGCCGTCCAGGCCCGCCTGCGCGTGGACCGCGAGCAGGGCCGCGAGCAGACGGGCCGCCTGCGCGGCGTCGCCCGCGCGGCCGACGTAGCCCGCGCGGTTGTGGCCGACGGCGAGCGCCAGCGGATGCGCCGCGCCGAACGCCTCGACGACATCCGCTGCCAGCCGCTCGTACAGGCAGGCCGCCTCGGCGTACCGGCCCGACTCCCCGACGGCGTGGGCGTGCTGATGGCGGGCCCTGAGCGTGTTCAGGTCCCGCGCGCCCAACTCCCTTGCGCTGTCGGACGCAAGGCTGTCGTACCGGCGCGCGGCCCCGGCCAGGTCACCGGAGCGGGCCCGATCGCCCGCCGCCGCATAGCGGCTCTCGAACTCGTCGGCTTCCACGGCCTGCCCCCTTCGACGGACACCACGGGATCTGCGCCGCGAGAAGCCGGCGCCGCGCTCCCGACGAGGACACCGGCTGCCGTATCACGGCGTGCGAACAGTAGTCTGGCCAGCGGCGACGATCAGGTCCAACACACGGCGTTCACCGGGGGGTGAGGCGGGCTCATGGCGGTCAACCTGGCGCAACTGCGGGCCCTGGTCGCGGTCGTGGACACCGGCGCCTTCAACGCCGCGGCATCCGTCCTGGAGGTCAGCCAGTCCGCCGTCTCCCACGCCCTGGCCTCACTCGAGCGCACCCTGGGCGCGCCCGTGGTCCACCGGGGCGCTGCGCCGATCCGCCCCACCCCGCTCGGCGCCCAGCTGCTCCCGCACGCACGCCAGGCCGTCAGCGCCGTGGACGCCGTGCTCTCCCTGGGCGCGGCGCACCGCGCGGTCCCCGGCGGAGTCGTACGCGTGGCCGCGCCACCCACCGTCTGCCGCGGCCTGCTCCCGGATCTGCTCACCACGTGGGCGCAGGCACACCCGCACCTGAAGGTGCGCGTCTTCGAGGGGGAGGACACCGAGGTCGCCCGCTGGCTCGCGAACGGGACCGCCGACCTGGCCGTCCTGGTCGACCCCGACCCGGTGCCCGACGGCGCTCTGCTGCTGCTCCACGACGAATTCCGAGCGGCGCTGGCCGGCGACCACCCGCTCGCGCACGAGCGCTCGGTGACGCTGCGCGACCTCGATGACGACCCCATGCTGCTCTCCGACGGCGGCTGCGAACGCTATCTCCGGGAACTGCACCGCCTCGACGGCAGCGTTTACGTGCCGCCCCCGCGCATCCGTGGATTCGCCACGCTCCTGGACATGGTGCGCGCCGGGGTCGGCGTCGCCGTGGTGCCCGGGCTGGCCCGGTGCATGCTGCCGGCCGGCACCGTCCTGGTGCCGCTGCGGCCGACGGTGCACCGCCGACTGCTGCTGTCGGGACCGCCGAAGCGCCCCTGGGGGCCGGCGGTGCAGACACTCATGGCGAGCGCGGCGAGCACCGGGACCGCCGTCTGATCTGCCACGCGCCCCCGCTGGCGCGAACGGGCCCGGCGCGATCCGATTTCAGACATCTTGGCAAAGGTGACGCAAAGAAAGTTTATATACATAATCACATCGGCTCCATCCTTCCGGCGGCCACACGGTCGCCGGATGCCTTCGGTGTGGGCCTCGAAACTTGCTACTCCAGGGGGACCGCCCAGTGCGCCCACGCCGCACCATGAGGCTGCTGACCGCAGGCCTCGTCACCGTTCTCGGCCTGCCCGCAGTCGCGGCCGCCGGTACGCCCGGTACGCCCGGTACGCTCCGGGTCGACAACACCGACCCGGCCAAGTGCTCGGACTCCGGCGGCCAGGGCACCCAGGCCCTGCCGTTCTGCACCATCGGCGCCGCGGCCGCGGTCGCCGGACCGGGCCAGACCGTCGAGGTGGCGGGCCGGCAGGAGTACCGGGGAGAGGTGGTGCTCACCCGCTCCGGGGAGCCGGGGCGCCCCATCACCTTCCGCGGCGTCAACGGGGGCGTCGGCGCCTGGATCGGCGGAGGACTCAAGCTCCTCGCGGTGCACGACGTGGTGGTCGAGTCGTTCTCCACCTTCCGGACCGAGGTCGCCGACTCCAGCCGGGTCACGGTCAAGAACCTGAGGGACGGCGACCTGCGGGTCACCGGGGCCGGCAGCAGCGACGTGACCCTGTCCGGCAACAACGCCCGGACGATCTCGGTGGAGGCCGGTGCCGCCGGCACCACGCTCGTGCGCAACGGCGCGAACGCGATCCGGGTCACCGACGCGCCCCGGACGACCGTCACCAACAACACGGTCACGGATGGCTGCACCGCCGGTATCGAGCTCGCCGGCAACTCCCCGCAGGCGAACCTCTTCAACAACCTGGTGCGGAACCACTTCAGCCCCGCCGCCCCGTACCAGTGCGGGAACACCGGCGGTCAGGGCGCCGAGATCGTGGTCTCGGCCGCCTCCGCCACGGGCACCCGGGCCGGCTACAACACCGTCGCCCCGTACTGGGGCAACTCCAGCAACGGCAACGCGTACTCCTGGGCCGGCACCGTGCACCAGACCCCGCAGGCACTGGCCGCCGCCACCGGCGACCAGGCCGGCGGCCACGACATCGTGGTCCAGAACTGGGCGGACGGCAGCGCCCACAACTCCGCGGTGACCGATTCCGCCGACGCCACCGCGCCGGGCTTCGTCCCGCCCGCGTTCCCGGCCGACGACCCCGACGTCGAGAACACCGGTACCGGCCTCGGGTACTACGACCGGGGCAAGGACGAGCGTCAGGAGAACGTCGGCCGGGTGTGGCTGCAGACCGATCCGGCGCGCGCGCCCTACGGCACCGAGGTCACTCTGACGGCGACCACCGAGCGCACGGTCCACTGGCCGACCTCGGTCATGAGGTACCGCTTCGACTTCGGCGACGGCAGCCCGACGGTCACCTCCGCCACCCCGAGCGTGCGCCACGCCTACGCCCGCGCCTGCGACTGCACGGCGACGGTGGGCGTGGAGACCGGCGACGGCAACGTGGTCAACAACTGGGGAACGCCCCTCAAGGTCACCACCCCCGGCCCGCTCAAGGCGTCGGCGACCGTCGGGGCGAACATCCCGGACCAGTGGGACACCTCCGACACCCCGCCGCTGGGTGTGCGGGTCGACCCGTCCGGGACATCCTCCCCCTGGGCCGTCGGCAAGGTCGTGGTGGACTACGGCGACGGCACCGTCGAGTCCAAGAACGGCCTGGACGTCTTCCTGCACGGCTACGCCTCGCCCGGTGACTACACGGTCAAGGTGACGGTCACCGACAGCACCGGTCGCACCGACACCGCCGCGTACCCCTTCCGCGCCGCGTACGCCCCGTCGCGCTTCCTGCGCATCGACCCGTACCGGCTGCTGGACACCCGCGACGACCCGGCCGTGATCCTGCGGGGCGGACAGGAGGGCGGCTTCACGATCCCGACCGGCGACGCGCCCGGCTCGAACGGTACGCCCGGCAGCATCTCCTCGGTCGTCCTCAACGTCACGGTCACCGAGGCCACCCAGGACAGCCATCTGATCGTCTGGCCCGCCGGGCAGGAGCGCCCGCAGACGTCGAACGTGAACGTGGCGGCCGGCCGGACCTCCACCAATCTGGTGACCGTGCCGATCGGCCAGGCTCACCGGATCAGCACCTACCTCAGTGCCGGCCAGGCCGAGGTGATCGTCGACGTGGTCGGCTTCTACCGGCCCAACGGTGGCTACCTGTTCACCCCGCTCGAGCCCTCGCGGCTGGTCGACACCCGTGACAGCCGCAAGCTCGGCGCCGGGGAGGTCCGCACGGTGAAGATCGCCGGCGTCGGCGCAGTCCCCGCCGACGTGGCCTCCGTCGTGCTCAACCTGACCAGCACCGGGACCAGCGCCGACACCCACCTCTCGGTCTACGCCGGCGACCGCCCCCGCCCGATCAGCTCGAACCTCAACCCCGAGCCCGGGAAGGACAAGTCCAACCAGCTCATCGTCCCGGTCGGCGCCGACGGCAGCGTGAACGTCTACAACCACGTCGGGTCCACCGACGTCATCCTGGACGTCTTCGGCTACTACGCCAACGACGGCAAGGGCAAGTTCACCCCGACCGTCCCGGTCCGGTTGACGGACACCCGGTCCAACCCGTTCGCGAAGCCCGGCCCGGACAGCACCACCGTCGTCTCCGGCATCCCCGCCGGATCCACCGCGGCCGTCCTCAACGTCACGGCCACCAACACCACCGCCGACAGCTACCTCACCGTCCACGCCGACGGCAGCCCGCGTCCGATCACCAGCAACCTGAACCTGCTGCGCGGCGCCACCGTCCCCAACCACGTCACCACGCCGGTCAGCGCCGACGGCAAGGTCGGCATCTACAACCACGTCGGCAGCACCGACATCATCGCCGACCTCTTCGGCTACTTCACCGACGCCTGGCCTGCCTCCTGAGGCTTGCTGCAGAAGTCGTGCTTCGCTCATGCACCGGCTGATGCCGGCCACGCCCGGAAAGGCGTGGCCGGCATCAGCGCGGGCCGGGTACGAGCGGATGCACGCCAGGGAAATCCGGGGCCAGCCCGGGAAAAACCGGTATCCGGGAATGGGAGGTCAGTGAAAAACGGCCGTCCCGAGCAGCCGGCCCGTCACACGATCGACGACGGCGGAGGGTCGGCGTCAGCGCTGGCGCTGGCGCACGGAGGTGAAGCCGCAGACGGGGGTGCACAGGGTGACGATGCCGCTGTACCGGTAGGTGGTCCGCCCCTTGGAGATGCTGTGCACGGTCAGTTTCTCCCGCAGGGTCGGCTGGTGACACCGCGGGCAGGAGGCGTCGACCGGCTTGCCCCAGGGCCGCTTCGGATCCAGCTTGGTGGCCGACACCGCCATCAGGACCACGGCGAGCGCGGCGCCGCCGAACCCGACCACCCGCCACACCTGGTGCGACGACTCCCGACGGTCGATCATCTCGTCGTACGAGTAGGTGCCTCCGCCGCCGTGGTTGGACCAGATCCGGCACTCGCTGTGCCGCGTCATGGTCCGGCCGTCACAGGTCGGCGCGGTGTTCGCGTCCGCCTTGCCGACCACCAGCGCCAGGAACAGGCCGATGGCGCCCAGGAACCCCAACACGACCAGCGCGGTGATCCGGCTCCGGCCGGTGTGCAGCCGATTGCGCTCCTTGACCGCCGTCTCGATCACCGCGTGCGTCATATTGCTGCCGTCGGCCGCCACCACATATCTCCTGCTTCTCGTGCCGGGAGCCGAATGCTCCCATCGACGAAGGGAGTTGACAAGAACTCGCCACCGCCGACGTGCGGTCCTGCCGGATTCGGACAGATGTGACCTCTCCCCGGGAGGCACCACTGGTCCCGGTCGGCCTGAGCAACACCTCACCGCGGGACCACCACCCCCGGATCGGCGGGCTGCCGCCCCGGCCGCCTGCGCCTTCGACAGGTCAGAAGGCACTGTCAGTGCCTCCTCGTAGTGTGTGAACAACGTTGGAGGGGGCGCCGGAAAGGCGTCGAAAGAGCGTTGGAAAAGGGTTGGAAGTATGTCTGCGAACAGGATCAACCACAAGGTCAACCACGTTTCGCTCGTGGTCGACAAGTCCGGCTCGATGCGCCAGCACGAGGCGCAACTTGTCCGCGTGGTGGACGAGTTCGTGAAGGGCCTGCAGGAGGAGTCCGACCGGCTCGGTCACGAGACCCGCATCAGCCTCTACGCTTTCGATCACGAGGTGCAGAACCTTGTCTGGGACATGGACGTCAAGCACCTGCCGTCCCTGAAGGGCCTTTACCGGGTCGACAACGGTGCGACGGCGCTGATCGAGGCGGCCGTGAAGTCCGTCGACGACCTGAAGAACATCTGGGAAGGGTACGGGGAGCACTCCTTCCTCCAGGTCGTCGTCACCGACGGCGAGGAGAACGCCTCCGGCTGCTCGCAGACCGGCCAGATGCACATCCGCATGGGTGGCCGGGGCACCGCCGTCCTGCGCACGTGGATGGACCGCATCCAGAGCGCCATGGACGACCTCCCCGACCACTGGACCTCGGCGATCCTGGTCCCGAACTCCCTGGCCAAGCGCACCGCCCAGGAGTACGGCTTCCCCGCGGGCAACATCGCGATCTGGGACGCGGACTCCAGCAAGGGCGTCGAGGAGGCCATCGGCACCGTCAAGACGGCCGCCACCAGCTTCCTGCGGGGCCGCGAACAGGGCGTGCGCGGCACCAGGAACCTGTTCGCCATGGGCCGGGACCTGAGCACCGCCGAGGTGAAGGCCAACCTCGACGCCCTGGACACCGGCAAGTACATCCTGGTCCCGGTCGACCAGCAGATGCCGATCCGCGACTTCGTCACCAGCGCCGGGCACCCCTACAAGACCGGCTGCGCCTTCTACGAGCTGTCCAAGCGCGAGAAGATCCAGGGCAACAAGCAGCTCGCCGTGGCCGAGAAGGACCCGGCCACCGGCCGGATGACGGGCAGGGTGTTCTCGGGCCCGGCGGCCCGCCAGCTCCTCGGCTTGCCGAAGTCGGAGGCCACGGTGAAGCCGGGCGACAACCCGTCGTACACCGTGTTCGTCCAATCGACCTCCGTCAACCGGAAGTTGGTGCCGGGCACCAAGCTGCTCGTCCTCCTGTAGCCGGGAGCTGCGGTCTTGTCGGCATCATCACGGCGTGCGCCGCCGCATCCTCTGGGAAATAGTAGCCATGGACATAGTAGCTATGTAATCTATTCGGCATGAGCAACGGTTCGCCGGGCCCCACGCCCGGTTTCCTGGTCTGGCGGCTCGCCAACAAGTGGCGCGTCGCGGTCGATCGGGCAGTGGCCCCGCTGGGCCTCACCCACGCGCAGTACTCACTGGTCGCGTCGCTGCACGGCATGCAGCGCGCCGGCGAGCGGCCCAGTCAGCGCCGACTCGCCGACCACACCGGTATGGAGGCGCTGTACGTCTCGAAGCTGGCGCGCGCCCTGGAGTCGGCCGGCCTGATCGAGCGCACCCGAGATCCCCGCGACCCTCGCGCCGTACAGCTCGGCCTCACCGAGCAGGGCCAGGCCGTCACGCGGCAGGCCGTCGTGGTGGTCCAGGAACTGCTCCAGCAAGTGCTGGAGCCACTCGGCGGCCTCGACGCCCCGCGCACGCGCGCCTTCACCGACGAGCTGACGACCTTGCTCGACGCGCCTCTCATTCCATCCGTACCGAACGACGAGAGCACCCGGGGGACAACACCATGACCACCACCGCATCTGCCACCACCACCGCACCTGCCACCACCGCACCCGTCGCCGACGCCCGCGCCCTCGGCCTGGCCCACTACGCCGCCCGCGGCGTCCTGGAGCACGTCCTGGCCCGGCACGCCATCACGTTCCAGCAGCAGGTCGTCCTGCGCGCCGCCGTCACCGCCGACGCCCCGCAGACGTCTGACGATCTCGTCACCCAGGTCCGGGGCTCCCTCAAGACCGGTCCGGACGACATCCGCGCCATGTTCGACGAGCTGCTGGCCAAGCAGCTGCTCGTCGCAGACGGCGCGCACCTTCGCCCCACGGACGCAGGGCGCGCGCTGATCGCCGCCGTCGGCACGGAGACCGGCCCCATCAGCGCCCGCATCTGGGGCGGGATACCCGCCGAGGACCTGGCCGCCGCCGGCCGCGTCCTCGCCCTGGTCACCGAGCGCGCCAACGCGGAGCTCGCGGAACTGACAGCCTGACCGCCCGCCCGCCGGACCGAGCCGATGGGGACGCCAGCACGCGGACCAGGCCGGGCCCGGCGTCGGGGCGGCCGCCGGCCCGGCCCGGTACGCGCGTCGGGCGGAGCCGGCCGTTGCGGTCGTGGACCGTCCGATCCACCGGACGGCCGCGCGCGGGGCGCGGGCGGTCGGCGGGCTCGCCCGGCACGTCCGCGACGGGGACGAGGGCGTGCCGGGCGAGGGTTGGCGGGCCGGCGCTCAGGTGGCGTCGGGGGCGCAGCGGGCCGACGGGGTCGGCAGTGGGAGCGGCGGCCTCGTGGTGCGCCCGACGGATCCGGACGGTGCAGGGGCGGTATCCCGGAACTCGCGGGCGGTGGCCCGGAGTACGGCGATCAGCGCCAGCAGCATCAGCACGCCGTGGGCCGGCATCGACAGGTACGGCGCCACGCCGGGCGCGATGAACTTGAGGTAGCTGCCGAAGGACGAGAGCTGGACCAGGACCGGCAGGTACCAGAGCTGCCGCGGCAGTTGGAAGGCGGCGAGCACACTGAGGATGTCCGCGATGTAGAAGTAGCGCTCGTGCATGGACGGCAGCAGGAACGGCACCGTGATCGCGAAGGCGGTGGCCAGCAGCAGGATCCTCGTTCCGGTGAGCCCCGTGCACGCGTTGCCCGCGGTGCGGTCCTCCGGTTGGGCCCGGCCCGTGCGCCGTACGGCCCGGACCGCCGGCCAGATCAGTGCCAGGACCAGCAGGCCCGCGACCAGGACGCCCGCCCGGCGCACCGGGTCCTCCTCTCCGTACGGCACCGAGACGAACTGGTAGACCGTCGGCGCGTTGAGCGTGAGGTCCCGGTAGGTCCCCGTCTGCCGCACGTACACCGTCAGCAGCTGCCAGGGGTCGGAACCGAGCAGGATTGCGGGGACGTCGAGTGCCAGGTACACGGCCGGGACGGCCAGCAGGCTCCGCCACGGTATCCGCCGGGCCAGGACGGCAACGAGCAGCAGCGGGAACAGGAAGACCGCCTGGAGCTTGAAGGCCAGGGCGATCCCGAAGAACGAGCAGGTCCACCAGGGACGGTCGCGCAGGAGATGGTAGACGCCTGCCACCAGGAAGGTGGTGAAGACCGCGTCGGACTGGGCCCACCAGCCGCTGTTGGTCACGACCGTGGGCAGGAACAGCACGACCACCGCTGCGGCGAGCGCCCGCCGGGGCCGGTGCGGCCACCGCAGCGCGACGATGCGGTAGGTGTAGTGGGCGAGCGCCAGGTCGAAGAGGATCGATAGGCACTTGACGCCCTCCATCGCCGGCACCGGCAGGTAGGTGAGCGCGGCCATGAGGTACAGGTAGGGGACGTTGTAGTCCGAGAAGTCGGCGTTGCCGAGGGCGTGGAAGCCGCCCTGCTCCGTGATGTACCGGTACCAGGGACCGAGGAAGCGGTACCAGTCCGGCGACTCGTACTCCAGCAGCAGGAACCGGACCAGGAGCGCGGACGCCACCGCCGTCACCGCGGCCAGGACCAGGACCGTCGAGTCGGCTCGGTCCGGAGGCGGTCCTTCGTTCCGGCGTGGTCCCTCAGCGGCTGTCTCGGACATCGGTCTCCCGTTCGGCTGGGCGGAAAGGTTCGCGCGGCGGGGCACGGCGCGGCGAGGCACGGCGGCGCGGGGCGGGGGTGCCGTGGTTCTTCGTGCCGAAGCTCCCGTGTGCCGCCAGGGCATGGCGGAGCGCGGCGGGGCGCCCGTCGCGCGTCGGGGCGCGGCGGGGCATGGCAAGGCAGGGCGGGGTGCCCGTCGCACGGCCCGCCTGTCGTGTTTTCGTTGTTCCTTGGGGCCGCCGGCCGCCGTACCCCTCACGGGTGGGCGTGGCGCCGGCCCCTCGCGTCAGCCCTTCGCGTCGGGCCTCAGCGGACCTCGGCCACCTGGGGGCCGTATTTCGCTTCGATCTGCGCCGCCGCGGTCTGCCACTGCGGCGTGTCGACCACCACTCCGGCGCCGTCGATGGCGACCGTCACCGCCTCGATCTCCACGCCCTTGGCCCGCCAGTCCTCCCTGTCCGCTCGGATCCGGGCGCCGAACGCCGACAGCTCGTCGCGCGAACTGGCCGCGACGGCGAACTGCAGCTTCACCGCCGGCCAGTCGGTCAACGTCGAGGCCGCTGCCGCGTCCAGGCCGCTGCCGGGGACCCGCATCACGTAGAGCGTGTTCGTGCTCGTGTCGCGGCAGGTGCCGAAGTAGTGGTCGCGGTAGCTCGCCATCGCCATGTACTCGATGGCCTGACCCGCCCGTTCCAGATCGGACTGCGCCGTCGTGGCGTACGACAGCGGCGACGGCGAGCCCGAGGACGTGGGCCAGGACGACGGGTCACCGGACGGCGGGTGATCGGTCGACGGGCCACTGGTCGACGGGCCACCGGAGGACGGCACCCCCGACGAGAAGAAGCCCGGCGAGGGGAAGCCCGGCGAGGGGAAGCCCGGCGACGGGGTACCGGACGGCGTGAGCCCACCCGGCGACGGGGAGTCCGACAGCACCTGCTTCCCGTGCTGGTGCAGGCCCAGCGTCCGCCAGCCCGTGGGCCCGTTCGCGCACTCCAGGATCACGGCGACCGAGCGCGTCGCTCCCGGCGTCGGGCTCACCAGACTCACGCCCGCACCGGCCGGGCCCGTCCGGGAGTCCCCGGAACCGCCGCCCAGCTGCGTCAGCGCCCCCGCCCCGACGGCCAGCACCGCCACCGCCGCCGCGCCCCGCACGGCCCTCTGCCGCCGCGCCCGCCGCCGCCCGGCCGCGTGCAGCTCGGCCAGCGGCGCGCTGCCACCGATCCATGCCGCACGTTCTGCGAGCCGGCCCGCCAGCTCTTCCTCGAATGCGGCCTCAGCGCTCACGGCCCCACCAACTCCCTCACCAGTTCCATTTCCTGCCGAAGCGCCTTGATCCCGCGCGCCAGGTGCGTCTTCGCCGTGGGCAGCGAACACCCCAGTTCCTCCGCCACCTGAGCGACCGGCAGATCCAGGTAGTAGCGCAGCACCACCGCCGCCCGCTGCCGCCGCGGCAGCCCGGCCAGCGCCGCCGCCAACTGGTCGTCCCACCCGCTCTCCTGGACCACCGGCCGGTCCGGCAGCACGGAGGTGAGCTCCTCCCGTCTGGTCCGGCGCCACCGCGAGACATGGGTGCGGACCATCGTCATGCGGACGTATCCCTCGGTCGCCCCCGCGTCCCGGATCACCGACCGCTTCGGGTACACCTGCACCAACGCGTCGTGCAGGAGGTCCCGGGCGTCGTGAACGTTCCCGGTGATCAAGTACGCCCCCCGCAGCAGGGTCTGGTACCGCGCCGCGACGAACTCGTCGAACGGGTCGGATCGGCAGCCCCCCGGGCGCATCGGTTCGCGCTTCATACTCCTTGGACGCACCACCGGCCGAAAACGGATGACAAGACTTCGCTATCAATTTCCGCAGGCCGGCGCCGCCGCGCCGGCGGCGTTCACCGTGAGGCACCGAGTCGGGGCCGGCCTGGCCTGCTCGCCAGGCAACGCCAGGACACCGCCCGCAAGTGGGCCAAAGCCGTCGTCCGGGACCACGACGCTCTTGCGGTGGAAGGCTTCCGGCCGAAGTTCCTCGCCAAGAGCCCGATGGCGGGGAAAGCCGCTGACGCCGCGATCGGAGCGACCAAACAGGCCCTGATCGAGATGGGCCGCAAACACGGACGAGACGTTCGTCTGGTCCACCCCGCACACACCACGATGGACTGCGCGCACTGCGATGCGAGAACCAAGCACGCACTGCCGCTGGGAATGCGCACCTACACCTGCACCACGTGCGGAGCCGTGTCCCCCAGGGACAAGAACTCCGCCTACGTGATGCTCAACCGGGCAGGTCTGAATCCGGCTGACGCTGATGGCAGAAGACCCACCGGGACGCCGTCCCGGAAGGCGGTCTGAGTCAGAAATCCACCCAGCTGAAGCCGGAATCCCCCGGCTTCAGCCGGGGAGCAGTCAAGGGTCTGGACAGCGGCGCGGGGGTCGGCCAGTCTTCACCACCATGACCCTCCCGCTCCCCGAGCCGTTCCCCGGTGTCGCGCGCACCGCGCTCTTCGAGGCGGTCACCGCGGTCGGGGACGAGGCCGTCACCCTGCTCGCCGGCTGCCGCGGTGGCACCCCGATACCCGGCGCCGAGTGGACGGTCGCCGAGGCCGCCGCCCACTTGGCGATGGCCAACGAGCTGATGGCCGCACTGGCCGCCGGCGAGGAACGGCCGTACGGGGACGGCACTCCGGGCTCGCTGGCCGCGGCGAACGCGGCCTCGCTGGCCGAGCGCCCGGAGCGGGACCCGGCCGTGCTCGCCGAGGAGATCGCCCGGCAGACACGGGAGTTCACGACGGCAGCCGCCGCGCGCGCCGGCACCGAGCCGGTGCTGACCCCGCTCGGCCCGATGGACCTGGACACCCTCGGCGCCTACCTGCTGACCCACATGCTGGGCCACCTCTACGACATCGCCCTCGCTCTCGGGCGCCCGCATCCGATTGACCGGCACCGCGTCGAGCTGGCGATGCCCTTCGTGCGGACGGCGATGCCGTGGGTGCTGGACGCGCGCGCCGCGGCCGGTCACAACGCCTGCTACCGGCTGCGGATCCGCGGCCTGGGCGCCTTCGCGGTGACCTTCACGGACGGCGCCGCCGTGGTGAGCCAGGAGCCGCCGCGCCGCCCGGACTGCACGATCCTCACCGAGCCGGTGGTGTTCCTCCTCATCGCGCTGGGCCGCTACACCGCCACCGGCGCCCTCGCCCGGGGCAAGGTGCTCGCCTGGGGCCGCAGGCCGTGGCTGGCCCCGGGCTTCCCCAGGCTGTTCGCGGCCCCCTGACCACGGCCGTCCCGCCGCCACCCGTTCCGCCGCTCCCGTCCCGGCGCCCCCGTCCCGGCGCCCCCGTCCCGGCGCGGCAGGCCCGGCGACATCGAATCGGAATGCCTTCCGCACCGCCTGCTCCGGCGGACCGCCCAGGCGTCGGGGCGGTTGCCGGGCACCTGTATGTTGATCACTCGCCGACCCTGTCGGTGCCCCGTCCCAGGGTGTTGACGCGCGGGTCCGGCCTGGGCGGGTGACCGCTTCGCGGAAAACCGGGTCGCTGTCGCCGGGGGCCGGGAGAGCCTTCGGTGTCGAGGCTGAACAGCCAGTCGCTCATCATCTCAACGTGCTTGAAGGATTTCGTATGACCGTCCCCGCCCCGCCCGACAGCCCGCAGTCCGCCGAGGGGGCAACCGACACCGACTCGTGGGCACCGCCGAGCCCGGCTCAGGCCGAGGCCACGGTCCCCGCCGCACCCCTTGCCCCCGCCGCACCCCTTGCCCCCGCCGCACCCCCTGCCCTTGCCGTGGCCCCCGGTGCGGGCCCGGGTGTGCCGCTCTACTGGCCGCCGTATCCGATGCCGGCGCCACAGCCTCGCAACGGCCTGGGCATCGCGGCCATGGTGCTCGGGATCGTCGGTGCGGTCCTCAGCCTGGCCGTCATCCTGTTCTGGCTGTCCTGGCTGCCGGCCCTGCTTGCCGTGGTCTTCGGTGCCGTCGGCCTGGGCTACGTGCGCAAGGGCCTGGCGACCAACCGGGCGATGGCGCTCGCGGGCGTGATCCTGGGCATCACCGGACTGCTGGTCTCGGTCGGCGCCGGGGTGTTCGTCGTGACACGGGTGCAGGCGGTCAACGAGGAGCGGCGGGCGCAGGACGACGCCGCGCGCGCTCGCGCCGACGCCGCGATCAAGGCCGCCGAGGAGCGGGCGGCGAAGGAGAAGGAGCGGATCGAGGCCGAGCGGAAGAGGATCGAGGCCGAGCGGGAGAAGGCGGCCGCGGACGAGAAGGCCCGGCGCCTGTCGTTCGGCCAGTCCTACACGTACGGGGACGGGTTGAAGGTCACCATGGCCGAGCCGGAGCCGTACGTTCCGCGCGGAACCGTGGTCGAGGCCCCCAGGAACGCCAAGATCATCCAGGTGAAGATCACCGTCGTCAACACCGGATCCGGGGAACTCTCGCTCTACGGATCGGGGATGCCCTTCGTCAAGGACGCCAAGGGCAACCTCGTCTTCTCGCTGATCGACGGAAGCGGACGGTTGAAGGTCCTCGCCGGCTCGCTGGCTCCGGGCGAGGAGGCCACCGGTCTGTCCGCGTACGCCCTGCCGGCCGGCGCGGCCGACCCGTTCTCCGTCGAGTTCAACTACGGCTCCGGGCAGCTGCGCAAGAACGTCATCTGGTCCGGTTCTCCCAGCTGACCCGGGACCGTGCAGGGCGGCGCCGCCGGACGGGGCGCCGACCGACCTGCCCCGCGCCGCCCTCGGCGCGGGGCAGCCTCATGACGCTGCACACCGGTCGAAGTCCGCTGAGCCGCCCGCCGGTGTCCGCCGAGGCCCGGGCGTGGGCACGCCCGGGCCGGCTGCGCCTGTCGGCGGGCCGGCCGACCCGGCGCTCCGGACACCGTTCAGCGGGTCGTGGTGTCCAAGGCCAGGTCGCCGGCGGCGTTCCAGCGCCTTCTCGTCATCTCCCGGCCGTTCTCGTCCAGGACGACCGGCTCCGACATGTGGCCGTCGACGGTCCGTCAACGAACCCGTTGACGGACCGTCGACGCCGTGTACACCGCGGCCCGGTGGCATGACCGCAGGCCGGTTCCAGGGGGAGCCGCCCGAGAGGAGAGCCCCGAGATGATCACCCGTCGTACGGCCGCCGCCGTCGTCCTGTCCGCCGCGACCGTCGTGTCCGGGATGGCCTTCGGCGCCGGGACCGCCAGCGCGGCCGAGCCGCTGCCGTCCAGCGGCGCCGACTACCGCATCTCCAGCTACGCGGGCGGCGCCCTCCAGTGGGACAGCCGCAACCACGGCTCCAACGTGGTGGTCCGCGACTGGAACGAGTCCTCCGTCCAGCAGGTCTGGACGGTCAGGGACGAGGGCAACGGCACCTGGTCGGTCAAGGTGCCCGGCACCAACAACGCCGTCGACCGCGACCGGGCCAAGAACACCGTCGGTTCCTGGAACTACGTCGGCACGGACAACCAGAAGTGGCGGCTGGAGAACACCTCGGCGGGCAACGGCCGGGCCTGGCTGCTGCACAGCGTCTCGGACAACAACCTCTGCCTCACCCGCGGCGCGGACCTGAACGCCAAGGTGGCCGCCTGCAACGCCGGGGACCCGGCGCAGTCCTGGAACCTCGACCGCAACGGCGCCACCACCCCGCCGACCACCGGCCGCCCGACCATCGACCTCGACTACTCGCAGGCCCCGGACCTCGGTCCGTGGCTGGAGCAGCAGAAGAAGACCGTCGCGGACTACTACCCGACGATCTCCAACCTGATCACCAAGGGGGCCTTCGCCGCCCCCACCTACTTCAAGATCATCCTCGACCCGACGCTGACCACCAACCCCGCGTACACCACGGTGTCCCCCAACGGCGTCAAGGAGGTCCACGTCAACATCGGCTACACCCGGGGCAACAAGGGCGACACCGGCTTCCTGGTGCACGAGGCCGTGCACGTCGCGGTCTGGGACAACCCGACCTCCCGCCCGTGGTGGATGGGCGAGGGCCTGGCGGACTGGGTGCGCGACTACAACTTCCAGCCGGGCACCGGCGCCCAGCACTTCGGCCCGGACTCCAACTACGACAGCGGCTACCAGGCCACCGCCCGGTTCATCGACTACGTCTCGAAGACCTACAACAAGCCCGACCTGGCGCACCTGCTGAACACCACGAACTACACCGACCAGATCTGGGGCCAGCTCACCGGCAAGAGCGCCCAGCAGCTCTGGAACGAGATGCCCAAGTAGGACCGACCGGCACACCCCGCCCGACGGCCCGGCACCCACGAGGTACCGGGCCGCACGGCGTTGACGGCCGTCGATCCTCCGCGGACCCCCGCCCACCGCGCCGCCACCCGACGTCCGCGCCGTCCCCGGCGACGACTCCCGGCGGGTGACCAGGGCCTACTCCTCGGCACCCCGTTGATCGATCGTCAACACGGGCCTGGTGTCCTGCCCCAGTCCGCACTCGCATCCGCAGGCGGTCCACCGACAGCAGGAGAACCCCGTGTCCCACCCGTCCACCCGGACCCTCCGCACCCGTCCGAGCACCGGCACCCGCCGCCGCACCCGGCTGGCAGGCCTGGCGCTCGCCGTCTCCGCGATGTCCGCGGGCAGTATCACGCTGCTCGCGGCGCCGGCGAACGCCGCGCCCGCGGGCGTGGTCGAGCAGATGGTCACGATCCAGGACCACCAGAACCACAACTCGCTGGCCAGCGCCGACGGCGAGGGTTCCCGGATCGTCGCCCGCGGCTACCAGGACGCCTCCACCTCGTTCTGGATATCCAACAAGCCCGGCGGCCGGGTGGACTTCGCCCGCAACGTCAACGGCACCGAGCGCGTGCTGGAGATGGACACCAGGGACGGCCGGTCCACCCAGTTCACCCACTGGTGGGCGGGCGCCAACCAGCAGTGGACCCTGGAGCCCGCCGCCGACGGTGGCACCTACCTCCACAACGCCCTCGACAACCGTTGCCTGACCTACCACGGCCTCGACCGGGAGGCCACCGTCGAGAACTGCGACGGCAGCATGTCCCAGCGGTTCGACCTGGTCGGGTCGGGCACCGGCACGGGCCCGGTCACCTCCGTCGAGCAGCGCTTCCTCGACCGGCTCAACGCCGTGCGCGCCCAGAACGGCAAGCCGGCGGTGCGCCTCAACCAGACGCTCGCCCAGGCCGCCAAGTGCAACGCCGACCAGATGGACCAGCGCCGCGTCTCCGGCCACTTCTGCGACTCGGCGACCATCGCACGGGGCCTCGGCTACGCCTGGAGGGGATTCGGCGAGATCGCCTTCTACGGCCCCACCGACATCGACGCCGCCGTCGACGGCTGGATCAAGTCGCCGCTCCACCTGGGGATCATGCTCGACAACTACACCGAGGTCGGTCTGGCCCGCACGGGCGCGGCCTCCTGGAACGCGGACTTCGGCACCCGCTGACATCCACCAGGGCCACTCCACCGGGGCCGCTGCTCAGGCCCATGCCGCGCGGCCGACTCCGGCCCGGCCGGGCGGCGGCGGGTGCTGCCGGACCTGGTTCGGCGAGCACATCTCCCCGGGCGGGGTGGTCGTGCGGACGACCTGGCACGAGCCCGCGGGCGGGACCTGGGGCCGGCCGTGACCGCCACCCCCGGGTCGGGCGCCCGGTTCGAGCCCGGCACCACGGTCGTGCACCGCGACATCCACCACGGCAAGGTGTGGTCTGCATCCACCACGGCAAGGTGTGGTCCGCGCAGTGTCCATCCCTCCACACCCGGGACACCGTCAGCTGACGACGGACCGCCGACGCCCCCGCCTCCCGAAGAAGTGCCGGGGGCGGGGGCGCCGGGTGGTGGGGCGGGCCCGGGTCAGCTCCGGGTGACCACGAGCTGGCTGGAGCCGTCCGGCAGGCCGGCGATGGCCGCGCGCTGGGCCGGGAAGGTGCTCGAGCCGTACGGGCCCTGGACGGCGCCGAAGCCGGACCAGTTGCCGTTGCCGAAGCGGGTCTCGTGGTAGACGTTGCCGTCACCGCCGACCACCGCCACCTGGGACGAACCGTCCGGCAGACCGGCGATGCCGACCGTCCGCGCGGCCATGGTGGGCGTGCCGTTGCCGGGGAGCGCGGCGAAGCCGCTCCAACTGCCGTTGGCGAAGCGGGTCTGGTGGTAGACGTTGCCGTCGCCGCCGATGGCCAGCACCTGGGAGGAGCCGTCCGGCAGCCCCGTGATGGCCACCCGCCCGGCCGCCATCCGCGGGCTGTTCACACCGGGGAGCGCGGCGAAGCCGCTCCAACTGCCGTTGGCGAAGCGGGTCTGGTGGTAGACGTTGCCGTCGTTGCCGATCGCCAGGACCTGGGTGGATCCGTCGGGCAGGCCGGCGATGGCGACGTCCCCGGCCGCCATGGTCGGGGTGCCGATCCCGGGGAGCGCGGCGAAGCCGCTCCAACTGCCGTTGGCGAAGCGGGTCTGGTGGTAGACGTTGCCGTCGTTGCCGATCGCCAGCACCTGGGTGGATCCGTCGGGCAGGCCGGCGATGCCGGCCCGGCGGGCCGCCATGGTGGGCGTGCCGTTGCCGGGGAGCGCGGCGAAGCCGCTCCAACCGCCGTTCGCGGCGCGGACCCCGTGGTAGAGCTGGCCGTCCAGGCCGATGCCCAGCTCCTGCGAGGAACCTCCCGGCAGCCCGGTGATCGCGGCCTCCGAGCCGCGGAACACGCCCGCCCCGCCCGCCAGCGGGCTGAAGCCGGGCCAGTTGCCCGAGCTCTGGCGCACGCCGAGGAAGAAGCCGGAGGACTGGGACGGCGGGGCGCTGGTGAGCTGGGTGTCGAGGTAGTCCTGGTCGATCCCGATCGTGAAGCCGCCCCAGGTCTCCGGGTCCTTCGGCGAGGCGTACTGGTGGACGCGCTGGTGGTTGGACCAGTAGCCGGCCGGTATCGCCGGGTCGTTGGTGTCCTCCTGGCCGTTCCAGTTGGCGCTGAAGACGGCGTCGGGCATGGTGTAGGCGCTGTTGCCGGCGTTGGCGGCCAGGTCCTTCATGCCGGACGAGGAACTGCTGTAGACGCCGGAGTTGTAGCCCCAGGCGTGCAGCTCGTTGGTCCAGGCGGTGAGGAAACCGAGCACCGCGCCCGAGTACTGCGGGGCGTAGTCCTCCATGTCGTAGTAGAGGATCGTGCCGGGGCCGAAGCCGAGGGCCTGGGCCTGGCTCACCGCGTCGTCGGCGGCGTTGGCACCCTCGGAGGCGGGGGAGACGATCTTCGAGGCCTGCACGCCGACGTACATCGGCATGAAGGCCCAGCCGCCGGCCTGCTGCTGCTGGACCCAGGAGGCCGTCAGGTTCGGCTGGGCGCAGGCCCGCTTGGCACCGCCGATGTAGATGCCGACCGCCCGGTACGGGGAGGAGGTCATCCACGCGTTCATCGCGGAGCCGGAGGGCGCCGTACAGGCGTCGAACCCCTTGCCGGTGTAGTTCGTCGCCGACGCGGGTACGAGCGCCGGCGCCGCGGCCACGGCCGGGTCGGACGGCGGGGCCGCGGCGATGGTGGACCGCGGTGCGAGGGCCGTCCGGGGTTCGGCGGGCGCCGGCGTCGGTTGGTGCGCCGGCGCGGGGGTGAGCCCGGCGCCGGTGATGATCCGCCGCACCAGCGGCTGGTCCGTGTCGTACGTCCCGGTCACCGCGACGACACCGTCGTTCGCCCGGAGCGTGTGCGCGACGGGGTTGGAGCCCTCCCGGTCCGGTGCGGCCGCCGCGGCGGGCTCGACCAGCAACGCCTCCGTGCGGCCGATCAACCGCGGCGGGCAGACCTGCTGTTCGCCCGGGCGCCCGAGGTACACCGCGTGCTGGTCGAAGCGGACACAGGCCTGCGGGTCCACGGCCAGATCCACCACCGGCCAGGCCGCGGGCACCTGGAAGACGCGGCCCTGGTACGTCACCGCCTTGGTGACCGGACTGCCGGCGGGCGCTGCTTCGGCGGAGCCGGCGGCGGCGGGCACCGCCATGAGCACGGCCGCCGCGACGGCCGAGGCGCTCCGGAGCGCTGTCATACGGGACTTCACCCAGATCTCTCCTGACATGGTGAAAGGCCGCGCGCCCGAGAAGTCGGCCGCGCGGCGTCGGCGGCGGCCACGATATCCACGCCCGCGACGGATGATCGACACAGGCCCCTCCCGTCCGCCCGACCGCCCGTCAGCCGTCGCTCCGAAGGCGCCCGTTCGCCGCGTACCGGGGCGGTCCGGCGGGTTGCGGCCCACCGGCCCGGCCCCGGGCACGCCGACGGACACGGATCGGCCGGTTCTCAGAGCCCGCCGCGCGTGAGACCGTCGGCAGCAGGCGTCGTCGCGGAGAACTTCGTCGCGGGCCCCGGCAGGCCCGAAGCCGCCCCGGCGGAACAACCCCCGGGCCGGGGTGCGGTGGTGATCCGGCGGGGCGATCCCCGGTACAGCCGCCCAAGGGCCGAGCCGTCGGCTCTGCCCGTGGCGAATCTGCGGTGGGCAGAGAAAACGCGTCCGGGGGTCTTCCGGGGCCAAGAGTGGGTGTCGACGGCATCCCCGCCTCGACAAGGAGACCAGATGACTCCCCTCACCACGTTCGCGCCCCGCGCGGAGGAGGGCGGCACACCGCCCAGCCGCTTCGACGATCATCTCGCGGCACAGTTGCTCGCCCAGCGGATCGTCCTGCTCGGCACGCAGGTCGACGACGTGTCGGCCAACCGGGTGTGCGCGCAACTGCTGCTGCTGTCGGCGGAGGACCCGCGCACCGACATCAGCCTGTACGTCAACAGCCCCGGCGGGTCGGTCACCGCGGGTCTCGCCATCTACGACACCATGCGGCTGATCCCGAACGACGTCTCGACGCTGGCGATGGGGTTCGCCGCCAGCATGGGCCAGTTCCTGCTCACCGTGGGGGCGCCCGGCAAGCGGCTCGCGCTGCCGAACGCGCGGATCATGATGCACCAGCCCTCGGCGGGCATCGGCGGCACCGCCGCGGACATCGAGATCCAGGCGGAGAACCTCCAGTTCACCAAGAAGGCCATCGAGCGGATCACCGCCGAGCACACCGGGCAGAGCGAGGAGACGATCGCGCGGGACGGCGACCGGGACCGCTGGTTCACGGCCGAGCAGGCCAGGGAGTACGGGATCGTGGACCGGGTGGTGGAGTCGGTCGCCGACATCCGCCCGGCCGCGTCGCGCCGACGGATGGGGTTGTGACATGGGGTCGTACACGGTTCCCTACGTCATCGAGCGGACCGCGCAGGGCGAGCGGTCCTACGACGTCTTCAGCCGGCTGCTGAACGAGCGGATCGTCTTCCTCGGCACCGAGATCGACGACGGGGTCGCCAACGTGGTCATCGCGCAACTCCTGCACCTGGAGTCGGAGAACCCGGAACGCGAGATCTCGATCTATCTCAACTCGCCCGGTGGATCGTTCACTTCGCTGATGGCGATCTACGACACGATGACGTTCGTGCAGGCGCCGATCTCCACGTTCTGCGTCGGTCAGGCGGCGTCGACGGCGGCGGTGCTGCTGGCGGGCGGGGATCCCGGGCGACGGTTCGTGCTCCAGCACGCCCGGGTGCTGCTCGGCCAGCCGGCCAGCGGCGGCAGGCAGGGGACGGTCTCCGACCTCAGCCTCGCGGCCAAGGAGGTGGTCCGCATCCGCTCGCAGGTGGAGGAGGTCCTGTGCCGGCACACGCATCACGACGTGGCGACGCTGCGCGCGGACATGGACCGGGACAAGGTGCTCACCGCCGAGGAGGCCGTCGCCTACGGGCTCGCCGACGAGGTGCTGAGCCGACGGCGCGTATTCGCCTGACCCCGGCCGGTCCGGCGGCGGTGCGCACCACCGCACCGCCGCCGTACCGGCCGCCGTCTCGGTCAGGCGGCGAGGCAGAGCCCGTCGTGCCGCGCCGAGGGCCGGTTCCCGCCCACCCGGCTCCGGGCGTGCCGGGCCAACTCGTCCTGGGCGAGCGAGAGCAGGTCGGTGAGGCCGAGCCCGAGCGCCCGGGCGGCGGCCGCGAGCACCTCGGAGGAGGCCTCCTTGAGCCCGCGCTCCAGCTCCGACAGGTACGGCATCGAGATCCGGGCCGCCTCCGCGACGTCCTTCAACGTGCGCTCCTGGGCGAGCCGTTCGCGTCGCAGCGCATCGCCGACGAGGTCGCGCCACAGGGGCTCCCTCGGCGCGGGCGCCGGCGACGCTCCCGCCGGTCGCTGCGGGGCGCGGGTCGCCCCACCGGAACCGGGCGACGAGGCGTGCGGGCGCAGGGGGATGACGCGGGCTTCGTTCGGCGCATGAGTGCTCACCCCTTCAGCCTAGGGATCCGGGGCGCCGGGGGAAGGGAGCGGCGTTCTGCCCTGGGTGAAGCCGTGCGGCGCACTCCGCGGCGCGGCCACCACGGCGAGCGCAAGCCGCACCCGAGCGACTCATCCGACGAACGGTCGGGTGTCGATCGAGTCCGCGCCGGACTTCGTCCCCCACCCTCACCCGGGCACGCGCCCCTACGCTGGTGCCGGGCACCCGGCCCGGGCGCCCACAGACCCCGGGGGGACCGCGTGATCCGCGTACAGCGACGCACCTACACCCTGATCGCGTGGCCGTGGCGCGTCATGTCCTGGGCGCAGGCGCCCGAGGGGCTCGAGTTCACCCTGTACGACGTCCTGGACGACGTCGTCCAGCCGGTGGTGCGCGGCGTCGAGGTGCCCGGTTCCCCGCAGGACGCCGCCCGCTGGAAGGTGGCCCACGACGCCTGCCAGGACCTGCTGCGCCACGCCGAGGACGTCGTGCGCCACGCCCACGGCGTGCGCTGCAAGCCCGGCTTCATGGTGGACCACCGCACGGTGCGCCTGCGCCGCTACGGCCTGATGCCCGGTCGCAAGGCCCGCTCCCGGCGGCTGTTCGCCGAGTGCGAGACCCGGATGCGGGCGGCCGAGGAGGCCTACCGGCCGATCCTCGACGAGATCGAGTCCCGCCTCGCGCGGACCCCTGCGGACCCGGCCTGACGCCGTCGCCGCCGGGGCGGTCAGTCGCCGTCGCCGTCGCGGGGCGGGCCGGGTTCACCGTTGGAGGACGCGCCGCAGCCAGTGGGTGCGGGCGTCGTGGGCGTCGTGGGTGAGGGCCGCGTGCGGGGCGATGGTGTCGAAACCGTGGCAGGCGCCGGGCCACACGTGCAGTTCGGCCTCGCCACCCGCCTGCCAGATCGCGTTGGCGTAGGCGACGGCCTCGTCCCGGAACGTCTCGGCGGACCCCACGTCGACGTACGCCGCAGGCAGCCGGGACAGGTCGGTGGCGCGGGCCGGGGCGGCGTACGGCGAAAGGTCGGCGGCGCCGTACCGGTCGCCGAGCAGAGCCTGCCAGGCGGTGGCGTTGGAGGTGCGGTCCCAGGTGTCGTGGCCGGCCATCTGGTGGCCGGAGAAGGTGTCGCCGCGGTCGTCGAGCATCGGGCTCAGCAGCAGCTGGCCGACCGGCGCCACGGTGCCGCGGTCGCGGGCCAGCAGGGCCAGGGCCGCGGCGAGCCCGCCGCCGGCGCTCTTGCCGCCGATGACCACGCGCCGCGCGTCCACGCCCAGCGCGTCCGCGTGCTCGGCCGCCCAGAGGAGTCCGGCGTGGCAGTCCTCGACGGCCCCGGGGAAGCGGGTGCGCGGCGCCAGCCGGTACTCGACGGACACGACCGCCAACCTCAGGGGCAGCGCCCACGCGCGGAGCAGCCGGGGCAGGACGGACCACGCGTTGCCCGTCACCATCCCGCCGCCGTGCAGGTAGTACAGCAACGGCAACGCCTCGCGAACCCCGGTGGGCCGCGCGCTGACGAGCGTGACATCGCCCTCGCCGTCGGCCCGCGCCACGCGCACCTCCTCCACCTCGAACCGGCCGCCGTCGCGCAACCGGTCGAGCGTCGGACGGGGCCGGGCGGCGGCGTCCCGCTCCTGCCACGCCGTCAGGCACTGCGGCGTGAGCACCTCCCGCGCCCGCTCACCAGCGGCCACCACCGCGGCCCGCACCTGCGGATCCAGGGGAGGCACGCGCCGCGCCGCCGATCCACCCACCATCAGAACCCCCGCGCCGAGGGGCGCCCGGCAGCGCCCCGACCGGTACAGCCTGCCAGCCCCACCCGGTGCGGCTCCACCCGTTCGGGGTGACGCCCGGCGCGGGGGCCGGGCGTCACCGGTGGCAGCTCGGCGTTGTGGACGCCGGGGATCGGCCCGCACGGCGGGTCCGGTCGGACCGCCGTGCGGGCCGGGGCCTCGGGGTGCGGTGGTCAGCTGAGGGTGCGGGTCGCGGCGGCGTCGTAGGGGCGCAGGTCGGTGAAGCGGCCGGAGAGGACCTTGGCGGCCCACTGCGGGTCCTGGAGGAGGGCGCGGCCGACGGCGACCAGGTCGAACTCGTCACGCTCCAGCCGGTCGAGCAGGTCGTCGATGCCCTGGACCGGGGCGCCCTCGCCCACGAAGGCGCGGACGAAGTCGCCGTCGAGGCCGACCGAGCCGACGGTGATGGCGGGTCGGCCGGTGAGCTTCCTGGTCCAGCCGGCCAGGTTGAGGTCCGAGCCGTCGAACTCGGGGACCCAGTAGCGGCGGGTCGAGGCGTGGAAGGCGTCGACGCCGGCCTCGGCGAGCGGGGCGAGGATCGCCTCCAGCTCCTGAGGGGTCTCGGCGAGGCGGACGTCGTAGTTCTCCAACTTCCACTGCGAGTAGCGGAAGATCACCGGGAACCCGGGGGAGACGGCCTCGCGCACCGCGGCGACGAGTTCGGCCACGAACTTCGTCCGGGCGACCGGGGCGCCGCCGTAGGCGTCGGTGCGGCGGTTGGTGCCCGCCCACAGGAACTGGTCGAGCAGGTAGCCGTGGGCACCGTGCAGCTCGACGCCGTCGAAGCCGATCCGCTCGGCGGCCGTGGCGGCCTCGGCGAACGCGCCGATGACGGCGTCCAGGTCGGTTCGGGTCATCGCCCGCCCCGTTCCCTCGGTGCCGTCCAGCCGGATGCCGGACGGGCCGACGGCGGGGGCGTCGGCGAACGGCGGGTCGCCCTGCTTGCGCGCCATGCCGATGTGCCAGAGCTGCGGCACTATGGTGCCGCCCGCCGCGTGGACGTCCGCGGCGACGCGGGCCCACCCGGCCAGCTGGTCCTCGCCGTGGAAGCGCGGGATGTCGTCGCTCTGGCCGGCGGACTCGTGGCCGACGTACGTCCCCTCGGTGACGATCAGGCCGACGCCTGCGGCGGCGCGGCGGGCGTAGTACGAGCGCACGTCCTCGCCGGGCACGCCGCCCGGGGAGAACCTGCGTGTCATCGGCGCCATCACGATGCGGTTGGGCACGGTCAGCCCGTTGATCGTGACGGGCCGGGACAGGATCTCGGCCGCGCGGGAGGCGGCGGGGTCGGCGGACGCAGCGGGCTCGGTGACGGTCATGGGGATTCCTCGCGGGTACCGGTGGTGTGCGCCGGAACGGAAGTGGTCGCCCGTGCCAACCACCTTGACGGCCTTCGCATTTCGTCGGCCGCGCCGACCCGGCTGTGATCCGCGCCACTGCCCCGGTCCGCCCTCCCGGTCCGCCCCCGGTCGGCCGTGCCCGCGTGCCCGCGTGCCCGGGTGCCCGCCCGAGTCGGCCAGGGCCGGAGGCCGCCCCCACCCGCCCTCGTCACAGCCTCGTCAGCCGGACCGTGTCGTCACTCGAAGCGGGTGGGGTCGCCGGCCCCGCGTCGCACGATCTCCGCCGCGCCGCCGGAGAAGTCGACGACCGTCGTCGGGTCCGTACCGCAGTCGCCGGAATCCACCACGGCGTCCAGCACGTGGTCGAGGCGCTCCTTGATCTCCCACCCCTGGGTCATCGGCTCGTCCTCGCCGGGCAGCAGCAGGGTGCTGGAGACGAGGGGCTCGCCGAGTTCGGCGAGCAGGGCCTGCGTGACGACGTGGTCGGGGATCCTGACGCCCACCGTCTTCTTCTTCGGGTGCATCAGACGGCGCGGGACCTCCTTGGTGGCGGGGAGGATGAAGGTGTAGCTGCCCGGGGTGGCCGCCTTGACGGCGCGGAAGACGGCGTTGTCGATGTGGACGAACTGCCCCAGCTGGGCGAAGTCCGCGCACATCAGGGTGAAGTGGTGGCGGTCGTCGAGACGCCGGATCGACCGGATCCGTTCGAGGCCCTCGTGGTTGCCCATGCGGCAGCCCAGGGCGAAACAGGAGTCGGTCGGGTACGCGATGAGGGCGCCGGAGCGGAGGCTGTCGGCCACGGTGCCGATGGTGCGGGCCTGGGGGGTCTGCGGGTGCACATCGAAGTACTTCGCCATTGGCCGACCCTACGGGATCCACCCGGCCGACCCGGGCCCGGCGCGCTCCGGGCGTGTACTCGCGAACACTGCGGGCCACCCCGTTCGGAGACGACGAACGGAACACGGACTCTCCGTAGGCCGGTTGTCGGTAGACAACCGATCAACAACCGATACCCAGAACGCCGTTGGAAGCGGCTCGTGAGGCAGTGCCCACCGGGGCGATTGCCGTCGGCGTTCGTGCTGACCACGGGACAGGCCGCGGGTAGCCGCAGTCCGTCCCCGTGCCGGGGAAGATACGGGTCCTCGGCCCCCGCCGGCCGCGCCCGTGCCGCCCTGTCGCACCCGGCGCCGGCCGAGAAGGTCGTTGATCGCCTGTCTACCCGCACTGCCTAGCGTCCTTCCCCGTACCCGGCCCGACCCGGGCCGTCATCGAAGGGAGAACTCTCGTGCTGCGCAAGACCCGCGCCTTGCTGACCGGTTCAGTCGCCGTTCTGGCCCTCAGCCTCACCTCGACCACCTTCACCGCCAACGCCGCCGGGGACCAGAGCGGCATCGACGCCTGCGCCCGCGAAGCCCAGCTGGCGGGCTTCGCGAAGGACAAGTCCGGCGAGGGCCGCAACGACGACGCGATCTACGCCGTGGCGATCGCCATGGCCGAGTCCGGCTGCAACCGCCTGGCCGTCCACACCAACCTCCCCACCGACCCCGACCCGGGTACCAAGGACCTCGGTGCCTGGCAGATCAACGAGCGCTGGTACCCCGAGGTCCACTACCACGACGCCGAGGTCGTCACCGCCGAGAACTGGCAGGACATGGGCTGGTCGGCGCGCAAGGCCTTCAAGATCGACAACGACGGCACCGGCCGCGGCTGGGCCTCCTGGGCGGCCTGGCACCTGGGCACCTACCAGCAGTACCTCGGCCAGGCGCGCGACGCCGTCTACCGCGTCTGGCAGTGACGCCCCGCCGCGGGTGACCACCTCGACACCCGCACCCGCCCGGCCACCCCTGGTGCCCCCACCCGGCACCAGGGGCGGCCGGGCGGGGGCGGACCCGGCGCCCGCACCTCGCGCCATCCCGCGTCACTGGTGCTGCGGGCGCCATTCGAAGAGCAGGATGGTCGCGTCGTCCCGCAGCTGGTTGCGCTGGTGGTCGAGGATGGCGTGGATGAGCAGCCGCAGCACCTCGGCCGGGCGCTGGCCGGCGGCGGAGGAGCGGATGATGAAGTCGGTGAACCGGTCGAGGCCGAACTCCGCACCGTCCGCGTCGCGCGCTTCCACGACACCGTCGGTGTAGAGCAGGACGCAGTCGCCCGGTTCCAGTGTCGTCTCGTGGACCTGCCGGGCTGCCGGGGCGAGGTGGCCGGCCAGGCCGATCGGCGGCTGCGGGGGGCTGTTCAGCGCCCCGTCGAGCACCCGCTTGGCACGGATCAGCAGCGGTGGAGGGTGGCCGCAGTTGACCCAGTGCAGCACCCCGGTGTTCGCGTCGAGCCGGCACAGCACGCCGGTGCAGAAATGGTCGGGCAGCCACCGGGCGAGCGCCTGGTCGACGGAGCCGACGACGTCGGCCAGCTCGCCACCGCCGCGGCGGGCGTTGCGCGCCGCCGCCATGGCGACCGACGTGGTCAGGCCGGAGGACAGATCGTGGCCCATGGAGTCGAGGATCATGGTGTGCAGCACGTTCTTGACCACCGAGTGGTCGAAGGCGTCGCCGGCGGCGTCGTACGCCGGTTCCAGGACCGCGGTCGAGACGCACCTCCTGCTGCCGATGGTGTGGGGTGGCAGGAAGGCCCGGAGCATCTCGGTGGGTAACCGCATGGTCGCGGTGCGGGTGCGGGCCGCGAGCCAGTCGCTGTAGCCGCGTTTGGAGGTGATCAGCATGGCGAAGAGGTGGGCCAGCATCCGGCTGCGGCGCATCCGCACCCCGTCGAGCGAGGCGGTCCGCACCGCCAGCACGCCCAGCCGCTCCGCACCGTCGACCAGAGGCATCCAGACGATCACGCTGTCGCCGGCGTCGTTCACTCGCGGGGAGACCGTGCGGTACGCCAAGCCGGCCGACGAGCGGTCCACCGACAGCGGCTCCAAAGCCTCGTTGAGGGGGATGAGGAGCCGTTGTTGCAGGTCGACGAGGTAGATCAGCGCGGTGTCCAGGTCGAGGGCCGAGGCACACCGGTTCGCCAGATCGGACAGTTCGACCGGCAGGGCCGTCTGTGCCTCGATGATCAGCGCTTCCAGCCGATTCTCGTTGACGGAGGCGTCGGGACCGGTGGACGCGTGCGGTGGCTCCGACACGGGATCACCCCTTCCGTGCCCAGTTTCACACCGATCCCGGCCGCTCTCACGTCAGGCACGATCGCGCCGAGTGCGGCTCCGGCCGGGGCCTGGCTGGCCGGAGCCGGGCCCCGGCCCGCCGTGCGGACCTTGGCACGGCCAACCCGGCGACCAGAGCCCACCGAAGTCACGGGTGTGGCCGGTGGCGGTTGGCTGGCGCGGTTGCCGGACGTGGGCCGGACGCGGCGAGCGGTGCCGCGCCCGGCCCAGGGCGGGCCGGGGCCCGGCCCGTACTCCTGCGGCCCCTCGGGCAGCGGGGGTACGGGCCGGCGTGCGGCCGTCCGGGCGGGGTCAGCTCGGGAAGGGCCAGGTCGGGCACCACGGCCAGGTGATCTGGCCCGGGTAGGGCGGGCCCCACGGCGGGCACGGGGGCAGGGACGGCGTCGACTGGGCGGTGGTCCACAGGACTTTGCCGTTCAGCTGGACCGCGATGGCGCCCTCGTTGTAGACGGCCAGCTCGGCGCCGGGGTGGCCGCCGGTGTTGCTGGCCCACAGCGGGGTGTTGTCGGCGGCGTACACGACGAGGTTGCCGTCGCCCTGCATGACCAGGATGTTGCCGTTGGGGATGGCGCCCTTGGCGACCCAGATCGGGGTGGTGTCGCGGTACAGGACGACGTTGCCGTCGCCCTGCATGGCCAGCATGATGTGGCCGTTCGGCGAGTACCAGGCCTGGTTGCGGTTCAGCAGGCTGTTCATCGGGATGTGGGTGGGCTCGGTCAGCGCGGCGGCCACGGCGGGAGCGGCGGCCGGAACAGCCGGTGCGGCGTCGGCGATGCCGGTGGCGACGGCGCCGAGCCCGATCGTGGTGAGGGCGGCCAGGGCGGCGACCCGGGAGCGGAGTCTGGACATGGGTTGGCGTGAAGTCCTTTCGAGCAGTGGGAAGTTGACGGTGCATCACGATCTCTCGCGGCGCCGTACCTCACGCTAGGGCTGCGGTGTGCCGTCGAGCGGCAGGTCCAGCGGCAGCTTCCCTCCCGCCGCCGAGCCGCCGTCTCTGCCCGTGGCGAATCTGCGGTGGGCGGAGACGACGCTCCCGTTGGTCTTGCGCGGCCGGCTGCTCAGGGCGTCGATGCCGGGGTGTCGTCGAGCCGGTCGGGGAACGGCAACTGTTTCACGGCGGCCTCCTGAGGGGTCGGGGGCGGGAGGAGGGGCGGGAGGCGGGGTTCAGCGGGCGCTGCCGAGGTTCCGGTCGCCGTCGGCGCCTTCGAGCAGGAGGGTGGTCTCCTCGATGCGGCGGAAGCGGCCGTCGGGGGCGAACTCGGCGAAGAGGTAGACCTCCATGCGGACGGTGGACCCGTCGGTCTTGACGACGGTCATGGTGTGGCGGTCGGCGTAGCGGTCGCCGGCCGCGAGCTCGTCGTGGACCTCGACGGAGCCGTCGGCGACGACCGTGCGCAGGTGGGCGATGTGGGTGAGGAATCCGGTGCGGTCGGCCCACTCGCCGTCGGTGCGCTGGCGGTAGTCGGGGGCGAAGTGCCGGTCGGCGGCCTCGTCCAGGTCGAGGCCCGGGGTGAGGAGGAGGTCGGTGAGGGCGGCGCGGACGTCGGTGCGGTTCATGGGGATTCCTTCGGGTGCGTGCGGGGGCGGCCCGCCGTGGATCGATCGGTGATGCGTGCCTTAAGCACGCTTGTGACTGTACCGGAAAAGCGTGTGCGGCGCACGCTAATCTGGAGGGGTGAAGAACTCGACAGGACAAGACATCGCCGAGGCCCTCGGGCTGCTCCTACGGCGCAGCACCCGCGCCCGGCTCTACACCCACCTGACCGAGGGACTGGGGGAGGCCGTCGACGACCTCACCTACCCGGTCCTCAGCGGCCTGGCCCGCACCGGCCCGTCCAGCGCCGCCGACCTCGGCCGCGAGATCGGACTGGACCGCACCACCGTCACCCGCCGCGCCGACCGCCTGGAGCGGGCCGGCCTGCTCCAGCGCCGGCCCGACCCGGCCGACGGCCGCGCCACCCTGCTCGCCCTCACCGACGAGGGCCGCGCCGTCATCGCGGCCACCCGGCAGCGGCTCGCCGCCGGCATCGAGGACGCGCTCGCCACCTGGCCGCAGGCCGACGCCCAGGCCTTCGCCCGCCTCCTGCGCCGCTTCCTCGACGACGGCCCCTTCGCCGCCGGCCGCGACTGACCGTCACCGGCCCGGCCGGTGCGCCCGGGCCTTCGGCGCCGGCCCGGTCGAAGGCCCGCTCAGCGCGCCGGTGGTGACCGCCACCCGCCGACGGCCACGGAAAACGCGAGAGGACCCGGGAGCGTAGCCTGCTCCCGGGCCCCTGTTTGCCGCCCAATTGCGCACACCGGCACGTTTAAGGGTGGCGGATCAGATTGAAATCGACGCGTTCTGCCTTTGAACTACCGTGCCACGGAGCGGCACAGACAGGACTCGAACCTGCATTCGTCGACATTCGTCCGCACCCGGTCGATCCGGTGTTCGGCGGCGAATGCTGAGACTGGAGCGAGAGCCTGAGATTCACGGGGCCCGCCTCTGCCTGGCTTGGGCTACCCCGGCCGGTGGTGCCGGGGGGAGGACTCGAACCTCCACGGTGACCCCTGGTCAGCTTCAACATCAGTGTCAGCTTTTCGCACCGCGCAGCGCCCCCGCCCGGTCTCCCGGGACGGGGTCCTTGCGCGCTCGGTGCACCCGCCCGGCTCCCCGGGCGGGCGATCGAAGAGGCTACCGGAACAGGTAGCCGAAGACGGCGTCGCCCACCCGCTGGTCGGTGACCTCGACGGCGTTGGCCTCCTCACGGGCGAACTTGACCGCCTGCTGGAGCTTCTCCACCCGCTCGGCGAGCTCGTTCACCCGGCGGGCCGGCAGCGCGCCGGAGAACTTGACCGTAGTCCAGTAGCCGACCGCGATGTCCTCGTAGTAGACCTCGACCTGGGCCGGGTGCTTCTCGGTGGCCTCGGCCTTGACGTGGTTGCGCGGCACCTTCTTGGTCCGGATGGTGCGCACCGGCTCGGTCTTCCAGGAGTCGGTGGACGGGTCGAGGTTCCATGACTCGGAGGCGTCCAGCACCGGGAGCTTCTTCATGAAGGTGAACAGGTCGGTGAGCTGCTTCTCCAGGAACAGCAGGTACGGCACCGGCACCTGGGCGAGGAGCACCTGGCCGTCCACCACCACGTCGGCGCGGGCACCGATGTTGGCCCAGTCCTTGGTGGCCGTGACGTCGAAGAGCCGGGTGAGGGTGCTCGCGGTGGACCGCAGGATGTCCTCGGCCTTCAGCTGCACACGGGTCGACTCCGGCGGCAGTTGCTCGCCCTCCTCGTCCTTGGGCTGGTAGGTGCGGGAGATCCCGGCCAGCAGCGCGGGCTTCTGCAGGTCCTGGTGGGCCTGCGTCAGCTCCTGGAAGGACTTGGACTTGACGCCCTTTTCGACGGCGATGATCTGGTTCAGCTTTGCCACGCCGTGGACGCTACCAGCCTCGAACGGAACGGCGACACCCGATTTTTCGATCGAGCAGCCGTCCCGGTAAGTCTCCTGACACAGCCGCGGGTTGACGTCCGGACGGACCGGAGGCTCACACGTCTCGTGGTGAACCGGCCCGGGCGCAAGCGCCGGGCGGGCGTCCCCTCGACACCGGTTCGGTGGGCCGGGCCCGTGCGCCGAGGGGCCACGTGCTGCCGCAGTGCTCGTTCGCCGGCCCCGCCACCGTGGCGCGCGTTCCCGGGCTTCGCCGGCTGCGGCCCGCCAAGGCTGGAGACCGCCTCCTGTAGGCGAATTCCAGGGGGCGGCCTTCCGGGTTTCCTCAGGGTCCGGGGAGCGTAGCGCGGGCCACTGACACTGATACTCCTGACCGGTCCCCGGTGGGCGTGGCTCTGCCACTGACTGACGCCCTGCCGGTCTGTCCTCCGGTTGTTCTGTCCGGCCGTCGGGACCCGTCCCCGAGGCCCCGGCCGGGCGGAGCCACCTGCTGGCGCGAGACCGCCGGGAAGGGCGTGCCGCCGTGGCTTCCCCGCGGTGCCCGGGCCGACCTCGGCACGCTCGTCACCAGGTTGGGCGCCGAGTTCGACCGCCGGGCCGTTCTCCTCGGCTCCCACCTTGTCCGGACAGCCCCGTTCGGTGCCCACGGGTACCGGCACCGGCGATTCCTGGAGACCTGAGGGCCGGGCGGCTGCAACCGCCTGGCCACTACCGCGTCTGGCCGTGACGCCCCGCCAACCGCGCACGGCCCGCAAACGCGGGCGAGGCCCGGCACCCGAACGGGTGCCGGGCCTCGCCCGACAGTGGAGCGCCAGGCCCGGGTTGCACGGACTCTCCCTACTGAAAGTAGGGCGTGCTCTGGTAGCACCGCTGACGCCTGACGAGGAATCATCTCCCTCGCGACGAGAAGAATACTAGCAGGTCAGCGGCCCACTATCGAAGCCGGGACGCCGGCGGCGCGGTGGCGGGAGGTTGGGCGTGCCGCGGGGGGCCACGTACTTGGGGGCGTGGTTGAAGAGCTCGGCGATCGCGCCGTCCTTCTGGTGCGGCCAGTAGGCGGCGAAGATGTCATAGGTGCGTCGGCCGAGCAGGAGGGCGTCCGTGCCTTCGTACGCGGTGAGGATCTGTGCCCCGGTGGCCTCGTCGATCAGGGGCGCCTGCCAGCCGCCGAACGGGAACCCGACCGGGTCCTCGTCGGGGCCGCCGGGCGCCTGCCCGACGAGGTCGAGGGTCGTGAACAGTTCGATGTGGATGAGGCCCATGTCTGTACTCCCGATTCCTCGCCGAGTACATGCCCACCGATCGTGGAAGCGCGCACCGTGCCCTGACCACGCCACCTGGGCGGGACGCCGCACCGGGACTCCCGCCCACGGTGGATCACCGGACCCGTCCGGCCCGTCCGGCCCGTCCGACCGGCCCGCGCCGCGTGGTGTGAGCCCTGGGCGTCAGGCGCTGAAGGCAGCGAGGAGCTTGTCGGTGAGGCGGTCGAGGTAGTCGGGGGCGGTCGGGGTGTGGATGACCGCCAGGCGCCAGTAGAGCGGGCCGGCGAGCAGGTCGAGCGCGAGTTCGCGGTCCACGTCGGCGGGGAGTTCGCCGCGGCCGACCGCCCGTTCCAGGAGCTGCGTGGCCTTGGCGCGGCGGGTGTCGCGGACGGTGGTGAAGAGTGCCTCGGCCAGTTCGGGGCTGCGGCCGCCCTCGGCGATCAGGTCGGGGATGATCCTCGCGGGAAGCCGCTGGTTCAGCGCGTCGGCGACCTCCGTGAGGAAGGCGAGGACGTCGCCGCGCAGGGTCCCGGTGTCGGTGGGCCCGGAAGCGTCGACGGCGACGGCGGCGACCAGGTCGACGGTCATGTCCAGCTTGGACGCCCAGCGGCGGTAGATGGCCGCCTTGCCCGCACCGGCGCGCTTGGCGACCGCTTCCAGGGACAGCCGCGCGTATCCGGCCGACGCCAGTTCCTCGAAGAAGGCGGCGGCGATCGCCTCGGTCACCGAGTCCTGGAGCACGGGTCCTCCGGGGAGCCGGCGCCCGGGGGAGTGGCCGGAGGCGGGCGCGGACGCCGGGGCCGGGGCCGGCGGCTGGGGCTGGGGCGTGGGAGAGCTGGACATGTCCCGAACCTACACGAGGCGGAACGGTTGCGTCTCGACTCGGTGCGGCCTATCGTCATTCGAAGACGAGACGGAACGGTTCCGTCTCGACAAGTGTTCTGGGGTGTGCACCATGCGATTCCTGTACGAGGACGAGTCGTTCTCCTTCGAGGCACTGCGCGCGGCCGGCTTCGCCGGTGACGGCGGCGCCGACCTGGGCGAGGTCCTGGCCACCCTGCGCAACGTCGGCGAGGGCGACGAGGAGGCCTGGCTGCGCGAGTGGAAGAACACCGCGCAGCGCGTCCACGCCATCGGCACCGGCGCCCTGACGGCCGGCCACAGGGTCAGCGCCCGCGAGGCCCTGCTGCGCGCGTCGAACTACTACCGCACCGCCGAGTTCTACCGCCGCGACGACCCCGCCGCCGACCCCGAGGCCAAGACCCTCTCCGCCCTGTCCCGCGAGACCTTCGCGACCGCCGCGGCGCTGATGGACACCCCCGTCCAGGCCGTACGCATCCCCTACGAGGACACCAGCCTGCCCGGCTACCTCTTCCTCGTCGACGACTCCGGCGCCCCCCGCCCGACCGTCATCTTCACCAGCGGCTTCGACTCCACCCTGGAGGAGGCCTACTTCGTCATCGGCGCGGCCGCGCTGCGCCGGGGCTACAACGTGCTGGCCTACGACGGGCCCGGCCAGGGTGCGGCGCTGCGCGAGCAAGGACTCGTCTTCCGTCCGGACTGGGAGGCCGTGGTCACCCCGGTGGTCGAGTACGCGCTCACCCGGCCCGAGATCGCCCCCGACCGGCTCGCACTGCTGGGCTACAGCCTCGGCGGCTACCTCACCGCCCGCGCCGCCGCCCACGAACACCGCCTGGCCGCCCTGGTCCTGGACGACGGCCTCTACGACTACCACGACGCCCACACCCGGTTCATGCCCCCGTTCCTGGCGGAATGGATCGAGGCCGGGCGCGACGACCTCGCCAACCCCGTCGCGAGCCTGCTCATGCAGGGCAGCACCCAGCTCCGCTGGGCCCTGCGCAACGGCGTGTGGGCGTTCGGCGCCGACTCCGTCGCGGACTACATCCGCCGCACCGCCGACTACACCCTCGACGGCGTCGCCCACCTCATCGACTGCCCCACCCTCATCCTGGACGCCGAGGACGACCAGTTCTTCCGCGGCCAGCCCCAGCGTGTCCAGGCCGCACTGACCTGCCCCCACACCCTGATCACCCTCCCCGAGGCCGAAGGCGCGGGCGAGCACTGCCACATGGGAGCGATGTCGCGCTTCCAGCAGATCACCTTCGACTGGCTCGACACCACCCTGACCCCGGCCCCCACACCCGCCGCCTGACCACGCGGAACCCGCCCCTTTGCCCACGTCCACGGCCAGCACGAGCCGCCCGTCGCCGGCCCGGGGTTGCGGGAGCGCGGCCGGCGTCCGCCGTAGCCGCACCGCGTCGGTCCGGCCGCGGTTGAGCGCGTCGTCAAGCGCACCGTGCCCACGTCGGTGCTCGGCCACCAGCGTCAGGGGTCATCGAAGATCCCCACCCCTGCTTAGGGGGCAGGACAGGCCTGCTCACCTGACCTCCCCAGCCCCAGTGCGCCGACTACTGCCTCCAGACGACAACGCCGTCACGCACAACCAACGGCTCGACCTGGTCCGATTCGTAGAACCGGATCCACCCGAGGCGCACGCTGCCGTCGAGCTGCCGATGCCTGTCGTCGGCCTTGGCCGCAAGCCAGCTGAGCAGCTTCCCGGTGTCACCGAATTCGTCGGGGTGGATCTCCTGCCGACTGGTCAGGGCCCATACGCCGCACCAGGTGTCCTCCCGGCGATGGAAGGCGGAGACGAGTGCGCCGCTCACCTTGTGCGCCTCGCCGTGACGGCCCAGAAGGGGCTGGGGGTGGTTGTCGATGACGAGTTCACCGTCGTCGTCCTCGCCCCAGTACGGAAACGTGGTCACGATTCGGAGCGCCTCCGGTTCGGGGCCGAGCCCGAGGTGCCATCGGAGCTCGACGAGGTCGTCCTCGGACAACTCGTCGCGCAGGTCCAGCGTGAGGGTGAGTTCGAAGATGTCTGCCATGGCCGCACACGCTAACCCTCACCGCTGACAGCCCGCCCCTCACGGCTCCGGTCGGCATCCTCGTACGGGCGGGACGCTGCACCGATTCCCGCGGCGGCGCCGGTCAGGAGCCGGCCGCAACTCCGCTGCGGCGACCGCTGGCCGGCCCCGTGCGGTCCGGGGGCCCAGGCGTACGGGGAGGTCCTTCATGTGCCAGTTGAGCGGGTTGGTGCCGCGTTGCAGGGATCCCGGATCGACGGCGAGTTGCAGGTCGGGTACACGGTTGAACAGCGCGGCCAGGGCGACGGCGGCCTCCTCTTGGGCGAGGTGTGCGCCCAGACAGCGGTGGGCGCCGTACCCGAATCCGAGGTGGGGCTCCCTGCTGCGGCGGGTGCGGCCGAGGTCGAGGCGGTCGGGATCGGTGAAGGCGGCCGGGTCGCGGTTGGCGGCGGACACGATCGGAAGGACGGCTTCTCCGGCGCGCACCGGGGTGGCACCGACGGTGGTGTCACGGGTGGCGTAGCGGGGCAGCGCGCGCACGACGGGACCGCAGTAGCGCATGAGTTCGTCGACGGCGTGCGGCATGAGGGTGGGGTCCTCGCGCAGCAGGGCGAGTTGGTCGGGGTGGGTGAGGAGTGCTTCGGTGCCGTTGGCGATGAGGTTGACGGTCGTGATGTGCCCGGCGACGACCAGGTTGGTGATGAGCGAGACGAGCTCGTCGGTGCTCAACCGGTCGCGGTGGTGGGGCGCGAGCAGCTCGGAGATGAGGTCGCCGCCGGGGGCGGCGGTGTGGAGTTCGATGAGGACGTGGGCGTCGGCGACCATGCCGGCGAGCGCGTCGCCCAGCTCCTCACCGCAGGCGCCGGCGGCCAGTGCGGCGCTGCGATCCCGCCAGCGGTCGCGGTCGGCTTCGGGGACGGCGATGAGTTCGCAGATGACGGTGATCGGCAGCGGCCGGGCGAAGTGTTCGATCAGGTCGACGACGCCGTTCTCGGCGTGGTCCGGCAGCTGATCGAGCAGGTCGGCGGCGATGGCCTCGATCCTGGGACGCAGCGCGCCCACGCGGCGCGGGGAGAAGGCGGCGGCGACCAGGCCGCGCAACCGGCGGTGGTCGGAGCCGTCCGAGTCGAAGATCCCGGCGCGCAGGTACTTCTCGTGCCCTGAGTACATGCCGCGGGCCTGCCAGGTCTGTTCGGTGCGATGGGCCACCGACGCGCCGGGGACGGCCGCGGCGTCGATGGTGAAGCCGGGATCGCTCATGATCGTGCGGATGTCGTCGTGGCGGGTGGCCACCCACATGGGGTCGACGCCCCGTACGCACCCCCGCGTCATCTGCTCGCGTTCACGGATGTGCGCGTAGGAGGTGAACGGATCGCTGACCAGCTCCTGACCGGCCAGGTCCAGCGGTTCGTCGCCGGTCTCGGTGGCGGCCCGGCCTTGCGTCGTCATAGCGGGGTGCTCCCAACGGGCGGTCGTTCCGTGACGGCATCATGACGGCCGGACCGCGCCCCGTTGCCGCTACCGGCGCCAATCCACCCGAACGAACGTATTCGCCCTCGACCCCGAGCACGGAGACGGCCGTCCTTCAGATGCCGGCGGGGGCGTGGTCTGCCTACGCGCCTGCGGGTTCCTGAAGACCTTGGACCCGTCGTGGGGCGGCACCGATCTCACCGCCCCCGCCGACGCCGCCACCCCTACCGACCCGCAGAACGCCCGCGTGGCGGGCCTGCTGCTCGGCACCCGCCTGCCGTCGGTTTCCGGCGGCCCGATCGCCTACGTCCCCACCACGACCACCGCCGACCAGCCCGCCACCGAGGGGGAGTAAGCCCGATGGACCGCAAGACGTACACCGCCGAGCTCGCCGGTCTGCGCGAGCCGCGCGCCGAGATCGCGGCCGCCGAGGAGACGGTCGCGGCCGCGCGGAAGGAGTTGGACAAGCTCACCGCCCAGCGTGCGCGCTGGGTGGCCGGGCTCGCGGGGTACGAGGGAGCCCAGGCACCGGCCATCGCGAAGGCTTCGGGCCTGTCGGTCGGTGACGTCGTGCGGATCGCCCCGCTGCTGGACCCGACCCCGGCCGCCGTCCGTGCCGCCAAGACCGACGACCAGGCCGTCACCGCCGCGCCCGCCCCGGCGCCGTCACCCGTGGCGCAGCCGGAGCCCGCAGGTGCGGTCGCCCCTGTGCTGACCCGCCCCGCCCCCGTCGTCGAGCGGACGACCCCGGTGGCCCAGGCACCGGTGGGGGCCTCAGCAATGGCCGAGGACCCGGCCATCGTTGCCGAGCAGCCCTCCGCCTCGCCCGCCGAGCCCGCCGCCCCCGGCACCTGGGCCGCCGGGGAGACAGAACCCGGCGTACAGGCCAAGTCGTCCCCTGCGGTCGCGTCGGTCCCGGGCACCGCCGTACTGGCCGTTCCGGTCGGGCCGCGTGAGCTGCCGACCGTTCCCGAGGGCCCGGCGGGTGCCAGGTTCGAGGCGGTAGAGGTACGGGCCGTGCGGGCTGCCGGGCGGCACGAGCCCGTTGCCGCACAGGGCGACGTCGGCCACGCCGGGCAGCGGGGCGAGGACCTCCAGGAGCAGTTGGTGGAGGACGGTCAGGCCGGTCTTGCGCCGGGTTCCGTCCAGGCCGGGCAGCCCCATGGTCACCTGCGGAGCCCCTGCGGGCTCGTCATGCCGCACCGGCAAGGGCAAGGTGGTTATCCAGTGGGCTCGAAAGCGGGAACTTCTCTTCCTCGCCGACCATCACGGAATGCGGCACACCCAGCCCACCGGTCTCCTCGTGCCGCACCGGATCGCGGTCGACATCAAGGCCGTCGAAGCCGACCTCGCTGCCCGAGCGAGCATCACCCACTCCATCGTGCGCCCGGCCTGGGTGATGCAGAACTTCACCGACGCCCACCTGCCCGTCGTCAACGGGGCTGTCACGGTCCCCACCGGCAGTGGCACGGAAGCCTTCGTCGACGCGGCCGACATCGCCGCCGTCGCGGCGGAGACGCTCCTCGCCCCCGAGCGCCACGCCGGCGCTCGGTACGCGCCCACCGGCCCGCAGGCGCTCACCGTCGGCGACGTCGCCGATATCATCACCGCCATGACCGGACAGCCCGTCACGCACCAGGACCTCGACCCCGAGGCCTGGATCGGCGGCGCCGTCGCCGCCGGTGTCGTCCCCGCCGACTACGCGGTGATGCTCCGCTGGCTGACCGGCCCCATCATCACCGGCAACGGCTCCACGCCCAACGACGACGTCGAGAAGGTCACCGGCCAGAAGCCGACCGCCTTCGGCGAGTTCGCCCGGCGCAACGCCCACGCCTGGACCTCACCGGCGGCCGTGTGACCATGTCCATCGAGAACCTTGAGGATTTCGTGGCGCTGGACCCGTTCTTCCGGATCATCCAGGAGGGCCTCGAAGGGCTGGTCGACGGGGACCACTTCTTCGACCTCCTGGCCGAGGACGTCGTCGTCGAGTACGTGGTCTCGGTCCCCGGCTACCCGCGCCGAGTCCACGGTCGCCGTGCGGTCGCCGACCTGTACCGCGGCTACGGCGACGTCATGGTCCTGGCCGGCGCGGACGAGTTGGCTGTCCATCATGACCCCGAGGCGTCCGTGGTCGTGCTGGAGTACGCCGTGCACGGGCGGGCGGTCCACACCGGACGCGGCTACGACAACCACTTCGTCTCCGTGATCACCATCAAGGACCGCCAGGTGACGCACTGGCGCGACTACCTCGACTCCGTCGCCGTCTTCCGAGCCCTCGGATGGCCGGCAGAGACCCGCTGACGGGGCGAACCACGGCCTGCCGAAGTACTCGAGCATGCCGCCGCCCTCTCCGTGGTCCGGCATGGGCCTGGCAAGGACGGCGGCCGCAGGTCGGCACTGCTGTCTTTTCCCGTGAACATCGAACAGGGCCCTCCGTGGATGACTCCGGAATCGCTGTCCGTTCCCACCGAAGCCGGTCGCCGTCTCATCCACCCCGGTCGATGCAGTCCGGGCTGGGCAGCTGTCACCCGCTTGCGCCGACCTCGCGATTCACGTGCTCGGGAACAGGGGGCCGCCCGCCAGGAGGCCGCCGTCGACCAGGAGGATGTGCCCGGTGACGTAGCTCGCCTGGTCGGAACCCAGGTACTGGACGGCCTGGGCGATCTCCTCCGGGGTACCCGCCCGGTGCATGGGCAGCGCCGAATCGACTGCGGCACGTACCGTGTCGTCGCCGGTGAACCGGTCGTACATGGCGGTCCGCGTGAAGCCGGGCGCGACCGCGTTGACCCGGATACCGTGAGCGGCGCCTTCGAGTGCGGCCGCCTTGGTGATGCCGACGACGGCGTGCTTGCTCCCGACGTACAAGGCCGCCCCGGGGTAGCCCGTCAGGCCGAAGACGGAGCTGACGTTGACGATGCTGCCTGCGCCCTGTTCCCTCATGACCCGGAACTCGTGCTTCAGACAGAGCAGCGTTCCCTTGACGTTGGTGTCGAAGACGGCCTGGTAGGCCTCGTCGGTCACCTCGGTGACCGGGGCGGGTGTTCCCTCGGTGCCGGCGTTGTTGAAGGCGACGTCGATCCGCCCGAACCGCGCGACCGCGCGGTCGACGAGGTCCTTCACATCGGCCTCGAAGCGGACGTCGGCCCGCACGAACTCGGCCGGGGCGCCGAGGTCGGAGAGTTCCCCGGCGAGCTGCTCACCCACGTCCTCGTGGCGGCCGGAGACCACGAGGTTCGCGCCTTGACGGGCGTAAGCGAAGGCGGTGGCGCGGCCGATGCCGGTGAGCGCGCCCGTGATGAGGACGACGGGATCAGACACGTCGAGGGTCCTTCCTGCAACCACTCAGGTGAACGATGGGCAAGCGGTTCGGAACCCCACGACACCGGGGTCCTCGTCGGGCTGGGGCACATCCCCCGGTACGCCCACAAGGAAGGTGTCTCAGCCGGACGACAGCCGCATCGGACCCGACCGCCGCATCCGTCGAACGGCGGCACTCGACGACCCGTACGGCCCAGGGACGGCGGCCGGGACGTCCGACACCCACTCCGGAGCAGCCACGATCACCACGCACGCCACGGCCGTCTCCGCCGATGAAGCGGTCCGCAAGACCCACCAGGAACACGAGGCCACCCCGCCGGCGGATCCGCCCCCGCCGGCTCTGCCCGGCCGGCAGCCTTGCGTTTCCCGGGCCTCGTGATCGGAGGGCCGTGCGCGGGCCGTCGGTGCGGCGCGGATGCGCGGTGGGCCATCCGTGTGCAGGGTGGATGGGTACGGTCCGGGCTGCCCGGCGGCGGCAGTCCGTCCAGCCGTGGACGCGCTCGGTGGGCGGGTGATTGCCCGGCCGCCGGTGAACTTCCCGGGAGCGCCGTCGACGACCGAAGGAGACGCCATGCCCACCTGGAAGATCCTCCGCCGGGCTCTGGCCCCGGCCGCCCTCGTCGCCCTGTTGGCCACGGTGTTCGCGCTGCCGTCGCAGGCGCTCGCCACGGGGGACTTCGCCCCGCAGGTGGCGGCCGCTGCCGCGCCGGCCTCGTTCGTCGACCTGCCCGACCGGCCGCTGCCGTCCGACCACGCGGCGCACCGGATCACTGTCACCTACCGCAACGACTCGTCGGCGGACCGGTCCGTCGCCCCGCAGATCCTCGTCGAGTCACCGGACAACGGGCCCTTCCTCGCCCCGGCGGACATCAAGCTCGAGGTCCTGACCGGCGGCCACTGGAAGACCGTGCCGCTGGCCAGCCAGACCGGGACGCTGTACACCGACCTCACCCAGGCGAAACTGGTCCTCCACAGCCATCACACCCTCACCCAGCGGTACCGGCTCACCGTCGTCAAGGCCGGCCCGGGTACGGTCCAGCCCAGGGTCGCGCTGTACGCCTGAAACCCCCGGGGCTTCGCCGGCCGCGTGGGCCGCATCGAGATGCCCGGCGACTCGCGCACGGCCACGAACGACGCCGGGATGTCTTCGGAGCGGGGGATGCCGACGGTGACGTTCCAGGGCAAGCCGACTTGGACGTGGTCGCGGTGGTAGCTGCGCCGCCAGCACAGGTTCCATGGCCTGGCCTGCGCCCTCGAGTACGTGGTGGACGGCGAGACCGCCGGCCGGATGCCCCACCCGGCCCACCGGGAGGGCGCCGAGCGCCTCGACGCAGCCGTTCGTGCCTGGCCCAACGAGCACTGGACACCGGCGGGGCGGGCACCAGCCGCCGGTGCCCGCCGCGCCCCGCCGCGCCGTGAGGTCCTCGATGCGGGCGGTGCCGGCGGGACGAGCGTCTCGGTGGCCGACCGGGGTCCTGCGACGGCTTCGCGCCCTGCCCGACTGCCGCCGTGCCGACCAGGGGGCCGACAGCTGTGGCGACGCCCTGTGGTGCCGTTCCCGTGTCGGCCGGGTGTGGTGACGGTCTCAATGGCGGCCGATCGTCGTTGACTCGGTGTGATCGCGGTGGATCGGTCGGTGATGGTGCCGAGGCCGGGGCCGTGAGTGCGCTCACACGCGAATGTGCTGTACGACGACGGATAGTGATGTCCGTTTTGCACCATTTTGAGACTATTTGGTGGGTTGTTGGAGAGTGTTTGCGCAGGCCGGGAGGGGTCGACACGCTCCGGGCGACCCGCCTCTCGAACCGGTGCCGGTCTCTTCGGCTACGACCGCGGATCGTAGCGAGGGGGTCTTGTCGAGTGCCGATCCGGTCTGGCACCTTGGCATTCGTCGCCAGCCACACCGGCTCCTGTCCCGCCGGTGAACGGCTTACCGCCGAGTCACACCCCGCGACCGTTCGGCCCCTGTCCGGCCACGGTCGAAGCGGGGAGTGACACCGGCCCAACCCGATTGAGGTCTTGCTCTTCATGCCCGCTTTCAAGCTCCGTATGCGTACCTCTGCCGCGATTCTTGCCGGTGCCGCCGGTGTGACCGCCCTGGGTGCCGCCGTGGTCCCCGCCGTCGCCTCGGCCGCGGACGCCTCCCCGCAGGCCATCGCCGCTCAGATCGTGCCGGCGGACCAGCTGGCCTCGTTCAGCCAGATCGTCTCCCACGAGTCGGGCTGGAACGTCACGGCGACCAACCCGAGCTCGGGCTCGTACGGTCTGGGCCAGGCGCTGCCGGCCTCCAAGATGGCCTCGGCCGGTGCGGACTGGAAGACCAACCCGTCCACCCAGATCAAGTGGACGCTGGACTACATGAACACCCGCTACGGCAGCCCGAACGCCGCCTGGAGCTTCTGGCAGACCCACCACTGGTACTAAGCCGACCACTCGGCTTCCCCTCACCCCGGGGGCCGGACAGGGGCAACCGGAGTGACCCACGAAGGGCCTGTGCCCGCGCGTCTGCGCGGGCACAGGCCCTCGTGCCGTTTCCCGGCCGCCCGAAGCACCCCGATCGGCAGCAGCGCACCTACGCCGGCGCCCGGCAGCGCATCGCCGGGCGTCGCCGGGCGTCGCCGGGCGTCGCCGGGCGTCGCGTCCGTCGGCGGCCTGACGTCCTGGTCGTGCTCGACCTGCGTCGGCGCCCACACCCGCAGTGCCGGAAACCGAAGTCGAGGGTGTGGTCGTTCTCGCCAGCTTCGCGTGACCGGCCTGTGCACCCTGGCGGCCCCGCCGCTCGTCGCGGTGCTCCGGCGCCACCGCGTCGACTCGTGTTTGCGGTTGGGGTCAGAGGTAGGACTCCGGGGCCTTGACGAGCATCCGCGTGCGGTCAACGCCGACAGTCCGCCGTCACCCGCCCGTGCGATACCCGGCACGCGATCTCTCCGAGACGATAGGCCTGCGAACTGTACGCACCTGTAGGGAGGCCAGATGATCCGTTCCCGTACCGGGATGCGAAACGTGGGGCGCATCGCGGTGGCTGCGTGCTGCACCGCAGTTCTCGCCGTCAGCCAGGCCTCGCTGGCCTACGCCGCCAGCCGAACGGTGAGCTTCGAGTTTCAACACCTGTGGATCACCCCGGAGTTCGAGACCGGCGACGGCGACATCCGCTTCACCGTGAAGAGCTGCAACCGGCCCAAATCGGAAATGACCGTCACCTTGCGCAGCGCCGACGGCATCAACACGGACATCGGCCACAGGACCATCGAGTGTCGCGAGGGAAACGGGGTCGTGTTCGACGGGCTGCGCGGGGGGACGTTCGAGTTCGAACTCGGCAAGCTCGACGACGGCAAGACCTTCAAGGGAACCGCCACCTATTCGTTCCCCGCCCCCAAGTAGCAGCGCTGGCAGCAGGTTGACCGACGGAAGGTCGGCAACGTCGACGCGCGACGCCGGCGCACCATCAAGGCCGTGCCCGACCAGGAGTAAGCCACGCGGCACCTGCCCGAGGGCTGTGGCCAGTCGCGCTCTGTAACGTGCGGTGCTGTAGCGCACCCGGGGCAGACGGAGAAGTCCAACACCCGCGCCGCTCGGTCCTGGGCGCCGCCAGCGCCGTCGTCCCGCTCCGGCGTCGAACCTCGGGCAGCGGGTGCCGCAGATCCCGCAGCGGCGACGCGCCCGGGACCTGAGCCGGACCGCGACCACGATGACCTGCGACTTCTCCTCGAACCGGACGTCCTGCGGAACCGCCTGCGCGCATCCGACCAACGCGTTCAATACCGCTCTTCAGCGACCCACAGATGGAGCAGAAGAGCCCCGAAAGGCCTCCCGCAGGTGCGGCGCCTCGGCACTGAACGCGACCATGGTCTCGGGGCGACGACCAACCTGTTCATCAAGCCCGACCACGCCAGGGCGGAGAGGTCACCACTGGCGCTCTCGCACCCCACGACGACCTCTTCGGCGAGTTCCCTGCCTCGGCCCGCCCCGCGCACAGCCAACCGAGGCCGGTTCCGGGGCGCCGGCTCCCTGGCTCGGGGCACCAGCGGCGCGGAGCCCGGAGCACGGTCCTGCGACCGGCTTCCTCCCTCCCGGAAGGCGGAGACTCCCACCGCAGGTAGCGGGCGGGTGCTTGGGCCGGCCCGCCCGCACCCCCTGGAGGATTGCCGACCGGTCGTCCGGTCCCACGGAGCATCCCGCGGTGGGAGCCGGCCCGGGCAACCACTGGAGAAGGTCACCATGAGCACTCCCGGTCAGAAGGTCGCCGTCATCACGGGCGCGTCGCAGGGCATCGGCGCCAGCCTGGTCGACGCCTACCGCAAGCTCGGCTACGCCGTGGTCGCGACCTCGCGCAGCATCGCCCCGTCCCAGGACCCGAACATCCTCACCATCCAGGGCGACATCGCCGACCCCGCCACCGCCGAACGCGTGGCCGGCGCCGCCATTGAGCGCTTCGGCCGCATCGACACCCTGGTCAACAACGCCGGCATTTTCATCGCCAAGCCGTTCACCGACTACACCCAGGCCGACTACGACGCGGTGACCGGTGTCAACCTGACCGGCTTCTTCCGCATCACCCAGCTCGCCGTCGAGCAGATGCTCCGCCAGGGCTGCGGCCACGTCGTCCAGCTCACCACCAGCCTGGTCGACCACGCCATGTCCGCCGTGACCTCGGTCCTGGCCTCCCTCACCAAGGGCGGCCTGCAGTCGGCCACCAAGGCCTTGGCCATCGAGTACGCCTCCCGTGGAATCCGCAGCAACGCCGTCTCGCTCGGCATCATCAAGACACCGCTGAACCCGGAGGAGTACCACAAGACGCTCGCCGCCCTGCATCCGATCGGCCGGATGGGCGAGGTCGGCGACATCGTCGGCGCGGTGATCTACCTCGAGAACGCTCCGTTCGTCACCGGTGAGATCCTCCACGTCGACGGCGGCCAGAGCGCCGGCCACTGACCCTGGACAGTCACCCGGGCGCCTGAGCGCGGCGCCCAGGGCACGCAGGCGTCCTCATACGCGAGCCCCCGAAGACATTCCTCGTCACCCGCCGACGCGGATGAACCATGGGGCCGCTGTTCCGCAAGGCCAACTGCTCAGTCGCGACGCGCCGTCATCGTCCAGGGCCTCAACGAGCCGCCGCGCCAGCCAATAGCCTTCCGAGTCAGGAATCTCGACCCGAGTCGCCGTGCTGGTGCTGGACGAGCGCGGGCGGTGTCCTGCTCATGTACCAACCCTCGACGCGGGGTCCGACGAGGTCGGACGGCCAGCCTGCCGTCTCGACGGCGGCATCGTAGACGGCGTCACCGAACGCCACGATGGCCTGGTGCGGGTCCGCTGTCTCCCTGAGCGTGGCCCACGGCAGACGAACCAGACCTGCGTCGGGATGCCAGGAGGCGCCCTCGACACCCCAGGACCGGCCCCCGAGACCGTCCGGCTGGGGCCAGATGTACGCGTACATGCCGACGTTCGGCGCCTTGGCATCCCCGAAGGAGAATCCCACCGACACGTACGCGTCGAGCTGGGCGTTCTGCATGAACGGCGGCCGGTGGGGCGGCGGCACGGTGGGCTGCGCCCGGAAACGCGTGGCGGACAGGTCGAAGCCGCCCCACATCACACCGACCCGGGGGCGGTGTCCCAGGAAGGGGGCCTGCCACGCCTCGAGTCCGTCAGCGGCGAGGTTCAACGCTGTCCAGATCAGCCGGGCCGCGTGGCCGTCCCAGGTGCGTTCGACGTGATCGTCCTCGAAACGCGGCGGGGCATCCGGAATCTCGCAGATCAACGAGCTGCGCGGTCGGTGTATGCCGAGCTCGTCTGCCGCATCGCAGAAGGACGCATAGAACATGGCGACCGACCCTTTGGACAAGGGCACCGTCCGCGAGCCGTTGTCGGCCTCGATGACCACGCCACCGTCGAGCAGGCTGTAGTGCACCGTGAAGGTCACGCCTCGCTGCCGAAGGGTTGGCGTACGGAGCCCCCGGGGGGTGACATCGAGGACGATGTTTCCCCAGCCGACTTCGAAGGGCTCGTCGAGGGTGTACTTGCCCGCGACCTGTACCACCCGGTTCACGTAGCCAACCATGGGCGCCAGGTCCTCATACACCAGTGCCGGCCACGCATTGAGACGTTCGCTCACCGAGAGCCTCCCAGCGTGTCGATGGGATCAGCAGGAGGGGACGTCAGGTGCCGCACCCGCTCCCCGTGCAGCGACAGGCGGGCCTCGGACACCGAACTGCGAACCGGTAACCAATTCTCGCACGCAGGTCAGGGCCCTGCCCGCTCGGTGGCGCCGGGCGTGGGTCTGTACGGTCTTCGGCTCTGTACGGTCTTCGGCGCTGTCCCGTAGTCGGTGGTAGCGCTGTGTGGTGATCGCTGGAGGAGGATGCGGTGGCGGAGCAGGGGGGGACCCGGCTCGGCCGTGCATCTGGCGCATGGTCCTCTTGGTTCGCGTGTTGCCGCCCTCGGTGCGGCCGTTGTGCCAGGGGAGGGCGAGTCCGGCGTCGACGGCGGCGCGGTCGAGTTCGAGGCCGTTCGTGAAGGAGTGCAGGTGGGGCGGGTCGGTGGCGCGGACCGTGGTGATCCAGTCGGCAAGCGTGGCGTCGTTGCCCTCCGCCGGGGTCGGCAGCCGGGCTAACTCGCGGGTGAGGTGGGCGAGTTCGGTCATCTCCGGGCAGGCGTCGGTGAGTCCCCGCAGTAGTGCGGTGTCCTTGTCGCGCAGGTTCCCGGGGCGGCTGAGGAGGAGGCGGGCGAAGCGCTGCGGGGTGGTGACCGGCTTGTCGCCCTCGGCGCGGCCCTGGGTGATGGAGCGGTAGAGCGGGTTGAGGCTGCCGGTGTATCCCGATTCCTTGATCTCCCGGAAGAGTTGGAGGACGAAGGCAGCTCTTCGGACGGTCGACGGGACAGGGATCGGGACGCGAAGGGACGATACGGCGGACATCGGACACCCCTGCCGCGTCACCGACACCGATACCCGATCAAGCGCTCCCTGGTACGCGACGGACACAAAGCCCGGTACGGGCCGTGGCAGTCCGCTCGTTCCGGGGAGGCCGTGCGGCGCGGTCCGACGGAATCCAGGAGGCGGGCCCCAGGGCGTGTCATGACGGCGGCTTACGGGCCGGCCGGTGCACGGTGCGCACGGGGCATCGGCGGCTGATGAGCCTTTCGTGACACCAAGGTGCCTGTCCCGTTGGTGACAGGGCGAAGCCATTCCGCGGGGTCCCCAGGGCCAGCAGGATGGTGATCGCCGGCACGGGGGCGAGGACAACGCCCCCGGGACCGGATCCCAAGGGCCGTCTCGCCGGCTCACACCACCAACCGCCTCCCGGGGGACCACCATGCTCCGCGCCGTTTCGTCGATCGCCACCGCCGGCCTCGCCGCCCTGCTCCTGCTCGCCGCCGCCCCGGCCGCCTCCGCCGCGACCGCCGCCGCGGTCCGCACCGACACGGGTGTGGCCTCGCAGGTCATCGGCTGGGACTGAGCCCGCTTCGGGCCCCGCGACGCGCCGGGCCCGGCACTCCGCACCACCGGCCCGCCGAATCCTCCAGAGGCCACCGAGGCCACCGAGGCCACCGAGGCCACCGAGGCCTCCGCACCGCACCCGGATCCAGCCGTACCGCGCTGATGCTCCGCCGCGCCGTCGGTGCGATTCCGCCGCGCACAGCCTGGCGAACGTCGTCGCCGGCCCGCCCCCCTCCTTTCTCGCCGTCCTCCTCGACCTCGGGAGCCGTCATGCCCGCACGCACCCAGCGATCGACCTTCACCGCGGTGTCCGCCGCTCTGGCCCTGTGCACCGCCGCCGTGGTGACCGGCTGCGCCGCCGACGGGGCCGGCAAGCCGACGGCCGCCGTGACCGGCGCGGGCGCGCTCTCCTCCGGGGCGGCGAGCACCGCAACACCCGCTGACGGAACCGGAGTTGCCACGCCGACCGCGGCACCGGCGCCGTCCACGGGCGCAGCGACCGCTACGGCCGCCACACCCGCCACGCCCGGCGCGGGCGATCGGACCGGCCGCGCCGCGCCCTCACGGGTCATCGGCTGGGATGCGTACTCGCAGGTCATCAGATGAGACTGAGCTCCATGCGGGTCGTGCTCGCACGCCTGGAAGGCCTGGCCACCGGCCCTTCGGCCGAATCGGCCGGCCCGATCGTCGAGGACCTGATCTGGGCTCATGCCCGACCGGCTGAGGGGCTCGAACACCTCACCGTCCGGCCCGCCGCGGAGGGGCTGGAACTCTACCTCTTCGTCCGGTCCGGCTCCGAGTCGGCCGCCCTCGACCAGGTGCGGGCCCTCCTGGACCGGGCCCATGGACCGTTTTCCCGGCACGGCTACGCCCTGGACCGTCGCTGATCCCCGCCTGAAACCACCGGTCCGCCGCTTCCGGCGATTTCAGTCGCCGCGGCGCTCGGTCAATCGCCGCTCGGGATCCAGGCAGGACCACAGACCCCGGCCTCGCCCCCGGCGTGATCGTGGTCGGCGGCCGCCCGGCGTTCGGCGGCGGCCGCCGGGGCGCCGTACGGGCAGCCCGACGCCCGCGACGCGCGCCCGGCCGCGTGGCTGGAGCTGGCCGCCTCCCGCAGTCAGTCCGCACCCGGCGACAGGGACCTGGGCCGGGGTGTCCACTGTCGTCTGTCGGGTCGGGTCGGGTCGGGATTGTCTTCGGTCGGGTCCCGTCCTGGCCGTGGGGTCGCCTCCGGTGGCAGGTGCAGCAGTGGTCTTTCTGTCAGGAGATGGTCCACTGACCCGTGGTGGGAGCGAACCCGCTGTTCATGGCGGACTGGATCTTCGAGACCGTGGAAGCGGCCGGGACCGGCCGGTTTGTCACGCGATATTCCCGATGGCGGTGACCTGGTAGGTCAGCCTGAGCAGATTGCTTGTCCCGCGGACGGCGAGATCGCAGCTCAGCTGGATACGGCCGTCCACGAAATGGAAGTTCGACCTGTCCACGGCCCAGCCGGCGTTGTTGCCGTCTGCCTCCGTGCTGATGGCGGCGAGGGACACCGCGGGGGCGACCGCCGGGGCGCTGGACCACGCGACCTCGTCGAGGATGAAGGTGATGTTGAAGCGCTGCCAGTCAGCCCCTGTCGCGTTGGCAGCCTCGATCACCGTGCCGCTGAAAAAGACCATGCTGCCTTCACCAGCGGGCGTGATGAGGTGGAACCGGTTGTCAAAGGTAACCATTGAAAGCTCAACTCCTCTACGCTGATAGCGAGTTGTGAAACCCAGGCGGGTAAATCGTACGGTAACTACTGGGACTGTGCTCGTCGTCCGACCGACCGCCGACGGTCGGTCGGGGACACTGAGACCAGCGTCGAGCCACAGCACGGCCCATGGTGCAGATCCTGGGCGACGGGCGCCCGTCGAAGGCCTCGCCTGGCCGGGGCAAGGTGCCCCGGACCGCCTCCGGGCACCTCCACGCCCCGACAGCGGATCGGCCCGTTTCCGCAGGCCAGCGGCCCCGGTCAAGGGGCCGCGGCCGTGGCGACCACCCTCTTCCCCCTGCCGCCGGTGAGGTGCAGTGGAAGCGGGGTTCGACGGAACCGGTCAGGAAGGGGGTCCTGGTGGCGCTCGGCCTGTTACAGCGTGCCACCGCACGTGAGCTCTGGCACTGGTCCTGCCGGGACAGCGGACCGACAAGGCGACCCGCGACGCCATCGCTGACCTGGAGGACACCGGGAGGGTCCGGGAGGAACCGCGCCTGCCGGACGGCCGGAAGCTGTGGTGCCTGACCGCGGCCGGCCGTCTCGCCTCTGAGGTGTCCTGGTACGCGCCCGCGTACGGCGGCGACGCCGTCCACGCGCGCGACCACCAGCGGCTGCTGCGCCGTCTCGACGAGGTGGAGGACGGCTCCGCCGCCTACTGGAGCCCGCGCCCGTACCCCTTCGCCGGAGTGACGGCCGGCGACTACCACCTGGCTCTGTCGGTGGTCGCCACCACGCTGCAGCTGCTCGACACACATGGCGCCGGCGCCCCGGTGTGGCATCGGTTCGGCCGCCGCGGCTGGCACACCCTCACCGCCGCGCTCGACAACCCGGACGGCGACCGGGTCCTCGCCGTCGAGTGCCAGGCCGCGGCCGCCAGCCGCCGCGCCCGCGAACAGGCCGAACGGGAGGCGAGCCGCCCGGCCTGCACCCGCTGCTCGGCCAAGCTCACCGACGCGGAGTGGGACCGGGCACGCTGGGACGAGCGGCTGTGCACGTCCTGCCAGCAGGAGTAGTCCGACCGGAAACGGGCCAAGCGGGCCAAGCGGGCCGCCGCCGCGGCCGAAGCGGCCAGGGCGAAGAACACCGGCTCCTGGTGGCGCCGCTCCTGACCCCGCGTTGCACCGCTGATCTGCGAAAACCTTGGCGATCCCGGCCCGCGGGCAGCGTGTTGCACTCCCGTGTTGCACCCGGCCCGGCCGTTGTGACCTGCACGGGGGAGTTTCGCCCCGGGGCCGGTGAGTTTCGCCCCGGGCCGCTGGTGAGCTTCCACGCCGGCCTGGTGAGTTTCGGCCGTTGGCGCAGGTCAGCGGCCGGTGAGAACGGCGGTGGCTGGGCCGTCCGGGTGGCGGTCAGGTTCGGCGGGACGGTGGTGCGGGCAGAGCCTGCGGCATGACGACACCCTCGACCAGGCGCCGCCGTCGCTGCCGTCCGGCCACGCCCGCCGCCCCCGCCCCCGCTGTCCGCGCCGCCAGGCTGCCGGCTCCGGCCCGGCCGAGCGGCGGGTGCTGCCGGACCTGGTCCAGCGAGCACATCACCCCGGGCGGGATGGTCGTGCGGACCACCTGGCACGAGCCCGCCTGCCGGACCTGGGGCCAGCCGTGACCGCCCTGCCCGAGACCGCGCCCGAGGCACGGTTCGAGCCCGGCACTACGGCCGTGCGCCGCGACATCCACGCGGGCAAGGTCTGGTCCGCCCAGCCCGGAGGCCGGACCCGTGCGGCACCCGCTGTCCTCTATCCGAGCGTGAGCATCGCCTCGGTGACCTCGCCGACCGCCGCGTGGGGGATCGCGGTGGCGGCCTCGTCGAGGACGAGCAGCCGTGCCCCGGGGATCGCGCGCGCGATCGCCTCGCCGTTGCCGACGGGGAAGAACCGGTCGCGGCGGCCGTGGACGACGAGCGTGGGGACCGCGATCTCGGGCAGGCGCTCGCGCCAGCGGGGTGTGCAGTCGAGCCGGGAGAACACCAGGCCCAGCTGGTTGGCCATCTGGACCGGGGGTGCGGTGCCGGGCGTGCGGTCCCAGATGCGCGCGGCGATGGCGCGCGCGGCGACGGGGTCGTCGCCGCGGATCTCCGCGCCGGTGGCGGCGAAGTCCGCAACCGCCTCGCGGTCGGTCCAGTCGGGCATCGGACGCGCGAACAGCCGGCTCATCGTCGCCTGGTCGTGGTCGGGGAGGTCGTCGTCGGGCGGGCCGGGGGCAACCGCGCGGGTGCCGACCAGGGTGAGCGCGGAGAACGCGCCCGGATGGTCGAGCACGGCCACCTGGGCGACCATCCCGCCGACGCCGATCCCCGCGAGGTGCGCAGGAGCCCCGCCGAGCGCGTCGGCCAGGGCCGCCGCGTCGGCGGCGAGGCCGCGCAGGGTGTAGGCGGGCGCCTGCGGATCCGTCGTCGTCGACTCCCCGCTGTCGCGCAGGTCGTAGCGCACCACACGGCGCCCGCCGGCGGCGAGGCGCTCGCACAGCGCGTCGGGCCAGGAGAGCATCGTCGTCCCGCCCGCGAGCAGGACGAGCGGCGCGTCGACGTCACCGAACGACTCGACGCCCAAGGCGATCCCATCGGCATTGACAGTGGTCATCGGATCACCGGACGTCGTCGAGCCCGAGACCGCGGTCGGGCGCGCTCATGTCTCCCGTCCTAGGCGTGCCGTCGGCGAGCCCGTAGCGCAGGTACACGGTGCCCTGCGGACCGGCCACCGGCGGTTCGAGGAGTGTGAGGTTCGTGGGCACCGCGCCGCCGTCGAACACCTTCTTCCCGACGCCGAGCACGATCGGGTGCACCCACAGGTCGAGACGGTCGAAGAGCTTCTCCTGCAGGAGGGTCTGCACGAGGTCCAGGCTCCCGACGACCTTCACGTGTTCGTGCCGGTCACGGATCTCCCGCACCGCGGCGGTCAGGTCCGGGCCGAGCTGTGTGGATCCGGCCCACGGGAGGCCGGGCGTGCCGCGGGAGGCCACGTACTTGGGGACGCGGTTGAAGAGCTCGGCGATCTCGCCGTCCTTCTGGTGCGGCCAGTAGGCGGCGAAGATGTCGTACGTCCGTCGGCCGAGCAGGAGGGCGTCCGTGCCGTCGTACGCGGCGAGGATCTGCGCTCCGGTGGCCTCGTCGATCAGGGGCGCCTGCCAGCCGCCGAACGGGAACCCGACCGGGTCCTCGTCGGGGCCGCCGGGCGCCTGCCCGACGAGGTCGAGGGTCGTGAACAGTTCGATGTGGATGAGGCCCATGACTTACTCCCGATGAGTTGGTCGTCCCGGTCGAGATGTAGACCTTCCGGGGCCGGAAAACTCATCGCCGCGCCGGTACCCGGTTTCCACACCCGCCGTCCGGCACGCCCCGCCCGGCACACCGCCGCCCGCCGGCACCGCCTGCCGGGTTGGGCTTGTCGTCGTGTCGTGGTTTGGCTGGGTGCCCGGTGAACCCGTCGGTCCGCTGTCCCGGCCGCCTGCCGGGCGATGCTCGCTGCGCCGTCGGCTTGTCGTCCCGGTCGCCCGCGGGGCGGGCCAGCTTGTTGGACCGGGCCCGCCGTGCGGGCCGTCACCGGGGCCGTCGGCCGGGCTGTCCTGGTTGTCGTGGGACCGTCTGTTGCGCCGGGCCGGCTTCCGCGGCTGCGCCTGGCTGGCCCTTGTCGAGGTCTGGGCCGGGCTCGGCTCGCTGTCACGGTGTCTGCCTCTGTGTCGCGTTTGCTCTCCGGGGCCGGCCTGTCAGGCCGCCTCCGGCCGGGTTCAGCCGTCGGGCTGGCCCGGTCCCGCGACCTCCGTCTGCGCTGGCGCCGCGCCAGCCCGGGCCGTCCGTCCGGCCCGGCGCTGTGGGTGGCCGGTCCGCTGGCCCCTGCGCCGCGCCGGACGATAGGCCACCCCGCCGCTCCCGCCCGGCGGCTACAGCGCAGTCCACCCGCACGGCCGCCCGCCCCGGCCGCTGAGCGGGTGCCAGACGGGGGCGGACGATCCGCGCTGGACCAGGTCCTCGATCCGGGCGCCCCCGGTCGCGGCGGTCTTCCACCTCCAGCACGGCCACCTCGACCCCACCGACAAGACGAAGCACGCCGAGCTGATCTCCTGGCTCGCCCGCCAGCGCCACCTGAACGGTCAGGGCCTGCTGGATGCGGCCCGGGTCAGCGAGCTGGACGCGCTCGGCATGATCTGGTCGAAGCTCGCCAACGCCTGGGAGCGCGGTGCGGCGTACGCGGCGGCGTTCCACCGCCAGCACGGCCACCTCGCGATCCCAGCGACCGTGAAGCTGGACGACTACGCCGTGGGCGCGTGGATGCGCCGCCAGCGCAAGGCCGACAATCTCAACCCCGACCAGGCCGCCAAGCTCGACGGGCTGGACGAGCTGTGGCGGCTGGAGCCGGACTGGAACCGCTCCTACCGGCGTCTGCTCGCCTACCTCGCCGCCGGCGGCACCCTGGACGGCCCCGTCAACCGCACCGGCGGCGAGGCCGACCCGACGTTTAGGCCCGGCACCTGGCTGCGCAAGCAGGACAAGGCCCGCACCGACGGGAAGCTGACCCAGCAGCAGACCGCGCTCCTGGACGCTCTCCACCGGCACACCGAGACCGTCGCCGGATGCCCCCCCGCACACCCCGCTGTCCCGGCCCACCCCGGTCGGGACGGCCGACCCCCCCGTTCCGAGGAGAGGCAGTGACGACCCAGCAGCACACTTACAAGCCGCTGACCGTGAACTGGTGCGCCGACTGGTACTGCGGCGACTGCGGCAGCACGGGCGAGGCCTGGTTCGAGGACGGCACCATCGTGGACGCCGACCACGACTGCGACGAGGGCGACGGAGACCAGTCGGTTGGGAGGGCCGTGCCGAGTGCGGGGAGTGCGGCTGGACGCTCGACACCGACTTCGCGGACGGCGACTACGTGGAGGCCAACCACGACTGCGCCACCGACCAGTAGCACCACCGCCCACGGGGCGGCCCGGATATCGGGCCGCCCCGCTCCCGACTTCCGGAGGCATCACACGATGACCGACACCACCACGCTGCCCACCCTGATGCCGGGCGCGACCGGGCGGGGCACCCAGCGCGTCCCGGCCACCTCCGACACGCAGAGCTGCCCGCCGGTGCTGATCCTGGACCCTGGCACGCTGGCCGATCCGGTAGAGAGGGAGCGGGCGCTGGAGCACTGGGAGGAGGACGCCCGCGTCCGCGTGGACGCCCCGGCCGGCACCCTCGGCGTCATCACCAAGGTCCGCCGCCACCCGACCCCGTGGCCGTACGTCGTCGCCTTCGACCGCGGCCCCGAATGCGGCGTACGCGACCACCGGATCACCCGCTGCGCCGACCAGTCCTGACCCCCGCTGCGCCGCCGGCCCCGGCCCCAGAGCCGTGGTTACGCTGACCGCCCGCCAGGCCGCCACCTCCTGGCGGCGGCCACCGTTGAACCCGCACAGCCCGTGGGGGGCTCACATTGGTACCGGACCTCGACATCCTGGCTACTGCGTGCCAGGTGAGGTGCCTCCTGCTCCAGCGCCGTTCGTCGACGCTGCGTGGTTCCGCAACGGGCCGACCGTGAGGTTGCGGCGTTCGCACTCGTCCAGGATGGGTGGGAGGGCGCCGAGGGTGTTGTGCCACGAGCCGGGTGCGGACGTGCAGTCGGAGTCGTGGAGGAGGATGGTGCCGCCCCCGCGGAGGTCTGAAGTGACGGTCCGGTACACGCTGGCCGGCGTGGCACCTCGGCGCCAGTCCTCGCCCCAGCACGTCCACAGGACCGGGGTGAGCTGGAGCAGGCGGGCGGACACGTGTGCGGAGGCACTCATCACGCCGTACGGAGGGCGGAACAATCGGGGTGGGGCGCCGATGATGGAGCCGACAGCGTCCCGGGCCCGGGCGAGGTCGTCGTGGGTTGCTCTCGGGCCGCGGAGCAGCAGCGGGCGGTGCAGCCAGCCGTGGATGGCGATCTCATGACCGGCGCCCGCCAGTTCGCGCACCAGTGAGGGGTTGCGTGATGCGGCCTCGCCGAGCAGGAAGAACGTGGCCGTGAGGTTGCGGGCAGCCAGGAGCCGGAGGAAGTACGGGGTGGAGACCGGGTCGGGGCCGTCGTCGAAGGTGAGGGCGACGTGGTCCGCGCGTCCCTGACCGGCGAGCCGGGGCATGGAGCGGTTGCGCAGCGGGCCGAGGGTGGAGATGACCGGGGCGGCGTGCGCGAGGGCAACGGCGGGAAGCGCGGCGCGCAGCAGCCGGCGGCCGGTCATGGGCGCGTCCCCTCGGGCTGGATGTGCGGATGGTCGTCCGGATCGATGTGCTGGTTGATCGCGCGCAGGAGCGCAGGTGCGTCGTGCCCGGTGGCGACGGCTGTTCCGACCGCCCCGGCCCAGACGGCCGTGGCGGCGGTGATCGTCGCTGCCAGGCGCAGGACCGGCCGTTGCAGCGGCGTGCCGGGGGCCGGGCGCCTGGACACCGTTCCGGCTTCGGGATCGTGGCGCGTGGCGGAGATGGAACGGCTGATGGCGGCCGCCGGCCCGAGGCGAGGCTCGTCGGCGAACAGGGCGAGGCCGGCGTCGCGCTGCCGCATGCCGCACTCTCCGTCCATCAGGTCGGCCAGGCGACCTTGGAGGTCGTTCGGCTCGCGGATCCAGACGGCGACCCCTGCCTCGTCCAGGGCTGCTGAGTTGGTGGTTCCGTGACCGGGTATGCAGCGATAGCCAGCGACGGGGAGACCGCTGGCGAATGCCTCCAGCGACGTGAGGCCGCCGGCGTTCTGGACCAGCACATCGCAGGCCCACATCAGCGCTGGCATGTCCTCCGTCCAACCGTGGACGTGCTCGATCCCATCGGCCGTGAGACGTGCCGCAAGCGCCCGGTTGCGGCCGCAGACCACGACGGGCACCGCCACGCCGCTGCGGAGGATCTCGCCTGCGACCTGTCGTACCGGACCGACACCCCAGGAACCTGCCACCAGAAGGGCGTGCCGCACCCCTGGAGTGAGGGCGAAGCGCCTGGCTGCGTCGGCTCGTTCCGCCTCGCTCGGCGGGCGAAACCGCGGATCGACGACGGGCCCGCAGACCTGCACGCCTGCCGCTCCGAGTGCGCGAGCCTGCCTGGCCGGCACCTCGTGCACTGCCAGATGCGCGTCTACCCCTGGTGCCACCCACAGCGGGTGGACCGAGAAGTCGGTCAGGTAGGTCACGGCCGGAACGCTGAGCCGCCCCTCCAACCGCAGCCCACCGAGCACGTGGCTGGCCCCCGGATACGTGGACACCACGGCCCCGGTGCCAGCGGGAAGAGCACGCAGCACGCGTTCCTGCGCGGTGCGCAGTAGGGCGCGGGCCGCGGGGCCGGCACCGCCGGCCCGTTCCGTGCTGCTGTAGATCCGCTGATAGGCCCACGGGGCGTGTTCGAGCAGCCCGTGGTACAGCTCGCTGACGGCCCGCCCGGCGCGGGCGGGCAGCAGGTCGAGCAGGTCCCAGCGGTCCACCGTGGCGCCGTCGTCGGAGAGTCTGCGCGCGAGCTCAGCGGCGGCGCCGTCGTGTCCGGCGCCCACGGAGGCGGAGATGATCCCGATGCGGGGGCGGGCGCTGCTGCGTCGTTGGTGCGGAAGCGCGATCCTGGCCGCGTTCCGGTCCACCGGCATGCCGAGGTGCGACACGGGGTCCTCTTCTCCGGGCGTCGTTGAGCCGGGACTCTACAACATGTAGTAGGTGGGGGCATGCCGGGTCGGGGCGATAATCTCCCCGGGCGACCATGGACGCGCGGCCGCCAGGTGGAAGGGGCATGAACGATGAGCGATGACACGCACGCCGACGGCGCCTGCGGCGCCCTGCGGCGGCCCCGCGGGGCACTGGAGAGCGAAGTCCTCGCCGCCCTGTGGGCGGCCGACTCGCCCCTGAGCGCCACCCAGGTCCGCGAGGCGCTGTCCGGCGACCTCGCCTACACGACCGTCATGACGATCCTCGCCCGGCTCCACGACAAGGGCCTCGTCGCCCGCCACGCCCGAGGCCGCGGCTACGCCTACGAACCCACCCGCGACGAGGCCGCCCACACCGCCGAGCAGATGCGCTCCCTCCTAGAGCGCGGCTCCGACCGGCAGGCGACCCTGGCCCGTTTCGTCTCCGAACTCTCCCGGCAGGACGAGGAGTTCCTCCAGCGGCTGCTGACCGGCCAGCAGGAGCCCTGATCGGTGCACATCACCGTCTACATCCCGCTCCTGATCGCGGCCCTCGCCCCGGCCGTCGTCGCCCGTGCGGCCCGCCGCCTGCCCCCGCGGCCCGCCGCCTGGGCGCTGCTGTGCACCGCCGCCGTCGCCACCGCGGGCTGGCTCGGCTCCCTCGCCCTGCTCGCGTTCGCCACCCTCGTGCAGATCCCTGGCATCGCCCGCGAAGGCCACTGGTCCCCGCAGCTCCTGCGCGCCGCCGACCCGGTGTTCGGCCCGGTCGGCGTCCTTGGTGCGCTCGCCCTCGCCGCCTCCGCCGCCGCGCTCGGCACCGCGGCCCTGCGCCAGGCCGCTGCCCACCGCCTGGCCCGGCGGGAGGTCCGGCGGCTGCCGTCCGGCGGCGAGCTCGCCGTCCTGGACGACGACACCCCCGACGCCTTCGCCCTGCCGGGCGCCCCCGGCCGCATCGTCGTCACCCGCGGCATGCTGCGCAGCCTCGACCACGTCGAGCGGCAGGCCCTGCTTGCCCACGAACGCGCCCACCTCGCCCACCGCCACCACCGCTTCCTCGCGGCCTGGCGTCTCGCGGCGGCGGTGAACCCGCTGCTGCGGCCCCTGGCGGACACGGGCGCCTTCATGCTGGAACGGTGGGCCGACGAGGACGCCGCCACCGCGGTCGGCGACCGGACGGTGGTGGCCCGGGCCCTCGCCCGGGCCGCCCTCGCCACCGCGGGCAGCGGCGCTCGGCCGGCCCGACTGGCCGCCGCCAGCGGGGCCGTCCCGCAACGGGTACGGGCACTGGTTGCGCCGCCGCCCGCCCACCGGCCGCTACCGCTGCTGGCGGGCGGCCTCGTCCTGGCGGTCAGCTGCGCGAGCCTGACCTCGGCGGCCTCGGACAGCGACCGCATGCTCGACACCGCCCGGATGCCGGCCTGCTCGCATGTCGAGGCGCCCGGGAACCAGGACGACCACCGAATCGGCGGCCGTCACCATGACGACCGCGACGAACACCCCCAGCGCGACAGCCGAAGGGCCTGCGGCGGGGAGGGGCCGGACAGCCCGGAGCACCAGCTGCCAGCATGGGAACCGGCCGCTGATCGGGGCTCGCCCGTGCCACGTCCCGTCCATTAGCCCGTGGGAAGCGACACCACGAACCTCGCGCCGTCCGGCGAGGGTGCGAGGGTGATGTCGCCCCCGGCGGCGCGGGCGAGGCGGCGGGCCAGGGGGAGGCCGAGACCCGCGCCGTCGTGGCCGTCGTCCGGGTGGGCGCGGCGGCCCGCCTCGAAGACGGCCGCGCCCACCGTCTCGGGTACGCCGCAGCCGTCGTCGACCACCGCCACCAGCACCCCGCCGGGCCGCCGCTCGGACTCCACGGTGATCCGGTGCACCGCGTAGCGGCGAGCGTTGTCGAGCAGCGGGGTGAGGATGCGCTCCATGAGCGCGGCGGAGACGCCGGCGGTCGCGCCGTCGCCGACCACGGTGATGGGCGGGGCTTCGGGGTGTTCCTCGCGGCTGCGCCCGGCCAGTGCGCGGGCCACGTCCTCCACGGCGCAGCTGCCGGGTACCTGGTCGGTGCGGGTGCGGGCCTCGGAGAGCAGGGTCTCGCAGATCCGCTGCATCTGGGCCGCGGCGGCGGCGATGGCCTCGTGCGAGGCGCGCCGCTCGTCGGCGTTGCGGGGGCGGGCGGTGAGCCAGTCGGTCTCGGCGGTGATCCTGGCCAGGGGGGTGCGCAGTTCGTGGGAGAGCTCGGCCGTCAGCTGTTGCTCGTGGCGCAGCATCGCGGCCTGCCGGTCGAGGAGCTGGTCGAGGTTGCCGGCGAGCCCCGCGAGCTCGGCGAGGTGACCGTCGGCGCCGAACCTCTGGGCGGTGCCGTGCTCGCTCCACTCGGAGGCCTGGGCGCTCATCTCGCTCACCGGCCGCAGGGCCCGGCCGACCACTGTGCGGGTCACGAGGTAGATGCCGGCGAGCAGCAGTACGCAGAGCCCGATCGAGCCGGCCAGTGCCGACTGGGCGGTGAAGCGGTAGGCGTCCAGGCCGACCGAGGCGACGACTGTGCCCACCTGTCGGCTCCCTGCCATGACCGGCAGTGCGTACAGCCGGAAGGCGTGCGGTTCGGAGGTGTCCGTGAAGGTCTCGCCGTTTCCGGCCAGGTGGTCCGCGCGGTCCTGGAGCGTGCTCGATGCGCTGGGGCGCTGGATTGCCGTGGCGCCCTGGTAGATCCAGATGCCCACGTCGAGAGCCTGGTCGTCGGCCGGCTCGCGCTCCACGATCCGCCCGTCCGGCTGGGCCTCCATGGTCGCGGCCACCGCCACCGCACGGGTGCGCACCAGGTCGTCGGCCTGCTGGCGCAGGCGCGCGCCCAGCTCCACGTTGAAGGCGGCGGTGAGCACGGCGACCCAGATCGCGGTGCTGGCCAGCGCGACCAGGGCGAGGCGGCCGCGCAGGGTGGCGGGGGCTCTCATGACCTTCATGTGGTCCTCATGCGAAGCGGTACCCCACGCCGCGCGCCGTCAGGATGCCCCGCGCGCTGCCCGCCTCGCGCAGCTTGCGCCGCAGGCGCACCAAGTACTGGTCCAAGGTGTTGTCACTGACCTGGGCGCCTTCGGGCCACCCCGCCCGCAACAGCGCCCGCCTGCGGACCACCGCACCGGGGGCGGCCATCAGGCAGGCCAGCAGCCGGAACTCGGTCGGGGTGAGTGCCACCGACTCGCCGCTCGTGGATTCCAGCACGTGCGCGACCGGGTCCAGCCGCAGGCCGTCGACCTCCACACCGGGCTCGCGCCCGTTGCGGCGGATCGCGGCGCGTACCCGGGCCGCGAGCTCAGCCAGGTGGAAGGGCTTGGCGAGGTAGTCGTCGCCCCCGGCTGAGAAGCCCGACAGCCGGTCGGCCAGCGCGTCATGGGCGGTGAGGAAGAGGACGGGCGCGTCGAAGCCCGCCGCGCGCATGGCGTGGCAGACGTCACGCCCGTCGGAGTCGGGCAGACCGATGTCCAGGACCACGGCGTCCACCCGGTCGTGGACCACGCGCAGCGCGCCCGCCCCGTCGGTGGCGGTGAGCACCTCGAAATGCTCCTCGCGCAGGCCTCGGGCGAGCACGTCGCGGAGTCCGTGGTCGTCCTCCACGACCAGCACGCGGTGAGCAGTCATGCAGGCCAGTATTACCCGGCCGGTGCGTATCCCCGAACCGGTGCTCAGGTTGTGTTCAGGTCCGGGATGCAAGCCTCGCCCCCATGGCTACCACCACGGAACGGCTCTCGGCCGCGCCCGACGCCCGACGGATGCTGAACAAGGTCCCCGAGGTCACGATCTGGTTCTGGGTCATCAAGATCCTGTGCACCACGGTCGGCGAGAGCTTCGCCGACTGGATCAACACGACTCTCGGTGTCGGCCTGATCAACACCTCATTGATCTTCACCGCCGTGCTGGCCGGTGCCCTGGGCTGGCAGCTCAGCACCAAGCGCTACGTCCCGTTCGTGTACTGGCTCACCGTCGTGGTGCTGAGTGTGACCGGCACCCTCTACACCGACATCCTCACCGACAGCCAGGGCGTCCCCCTCGCGGTGAGCAGCAGTGTGTTCGCCGGTGTCCTCGCCGTCGTCTTCGGGACCTGGTACACCCGCGAGCGGACCCTGTCGATCCACAGCATCGTCACCCGCCCCCGAGAGCTCTTCTACTGGCTCGCGGTCCTGGTCACCTTCGCCCTCGGCACCGCGACCGGCGACTGGACCCTGGAGCTCACGGGCTGGACCCCGGGCGTCTCCGTGCTCCTTCCGCTCGGGTTGATCGCGGCCATCGTGCTCGCGTGGCGCCTCGGCGCGAGCGTGGTGCTCTCCTTCTGGCTCGCCTACATCCTCACCCGCCCGCTCGGCGCCAACCTCGGCGACTGGCTCGCCTCGCCCGGCAGCGACGGCGGCCTGGACCTGGGGACGGCGGTGACCAGTGTGGTCTTCCTGGTCGCGATCCTCGCGACCGTCCTCTACCTCACCCGAAGCCGCAGCGACGTCATCGAGACCCACCCCCAGGCCGCCGGGGTGGCGAACCCGGTGCGCGAGCGAATCATGCTCGGCTACTACGCCGTCGTGGCGGTCGCCACCGCGGTGCTCCTGGTCTGGGCGAACCATCAGCCGCACGCGGCTCCGGTCGGCGAGGGTGACGGCCCCGCACCCGCGTCCGCCCCACTCACCCCGGAGCAGGCGACCTCATCGTTCCCTCCCGCTGACATCGCCAACTTCCGTACGATCACCGCTGACACCCTGGCCAAGCTCAACTCGGGCCACCAGGCAGCCGCCACCACCCGGGTCACCGACCTCGAAAAGGCCTGGGATGACGCCCAGCCCACCCTCGAACCCAAGAACCAGCAGGCCTGGACCTTCCTCGACGGCGAAATCGACCACGTCCTCAAGGCGCTGCGCGCCTCGAACCCGGACAAGGCCACCGAGGCGGACGCCCTCAACGCCCTCCTCACCTCCCTCGGCTGAGAGCCCTCGGACGGCGCCTCGATGCCTGACCCGAACACGCCCAAGGGCGGCCCGGACTCCAAGTCCGGGCCGCCCTTCGCCGTGTTGACGGCCGCCCATTGCGCTTCCTGACCGGCACGCTCTGTCGTGGTCCGGGCGGGTGTTGATGTGCTCGTCCGGCGGTGTGCGTGGTGGCGTCTGGTGGACGCGGCCGGCGTGGCTGGTGACGCTGGTGGGCAGGCGGGCCGGTCGCGTCCACGCCCAAGTGACCACGCAGGCCGCCCGGATTGCCGACCTGGTCGCCGCCGAGAAGCCCGGCGAGCCGGTCACCGTGTACGCGACCTACGCCTCGCTGGAGCGCATCGTCCAGGCCCACCAGCAGTTCGTCTTGCCCGCCTGGGACCTGGTCGTCCTCGACGAGGCCCACCGCACCGCCGGAGCCGAGGGGAAGGCGTGGGCGGCCGTCCACGACGACGACCGGGTGCCGGCGAAGTGGTGCCTCTACTTCACCGCGACCCCGCGGATCGCCGACGACCGGCGCGCGAAGGACGGCTTGGCCGACCTCGCCGACGCCGACAGCGAGGGCGGGGAGAAGCTGCCCGCGCTTGAGGTCTTCGGCCGCACGACCGACGGTGGAGACGTTCCGATCCGTCGCTCGCAGCGCCCGAATTGACTCGGCTCGGGTAGGCCATCTGCAGGCAACGGACGACTACTGAACTTGAATGAGTGAAGTCGGGCCGTTCGCCTGACAGCGAGGGTTCGGGTCCGGTAGCTGTGGTTCTGTGAGGTACGCGCAGGGCGGCGGCTTGACCGACGCCGAGAGGGCCGCACAGGAGCGGATCCGGCTTCAGGCCGTGGTCCGCTTCGAGGGCAGGGAGAAGAACAGGGAGATCGCTGCCGCGTTGCGAGTGTCGGAGCGGTCGGTTG